>CANAQC010000009.1 GCA_947363765.1 uncultured Clostridium sp.
GTGCCGAAGATACTTGTGGGTTACCCTACTGGGAAAATAGGTCGTCGCCAGGTTTTTTTTATTTATTTTAAAAGCGATACATTAGAAATTTTAATAGATTTTTAATGTATCGCTTTTAGTTTACTTTTATGATTTTATATGATATAATTTATTATTATAAATTGAAAGGAATTTAATATGGTTAATTGTTATAGT
Organism: uncultured Clostridium sp.; assembly: GCA_947363765.1. Lineage (GTDB taxonomy): Bacteria > Bacillota > Clostridia > TANB77 > CAG-508 > RGIG8482. Next base: position 196 of record CANAQC010000009.1, read on the forward strand.
ATTTTAAATTTAGGTTTAAATAAAAATTATTATAGTATTTTAAATTTAGGTTTAAATAAAAAAAGAGGAAATATAACAGATGAATTAGTTAAGAATCATTATGAAAAAGCAATGAAACTTTGTGAGGAACAAGGAATCAAATTTTTTGGAAGCATGGAAGCGTTAGAAGATTATAAAGAAATGTTAAATGATGCATATAGAGCTATTGGAACTGAAAATGCTAGAAAACATTATGATGAGTTACTGTATACAATAGAAGAATATATGCGAACCAAAAAAGTAGAAAAACTAATAGAACAAAAATCAAAAAAAATGGAATTAGATAAAAGAAAAATAAGTAATTTTAAAGATGCAATAAGAAATATTACTAAAAATGAAGATACAAAAGAAATATTAGAACAAATAAAAAAACAAGCACAAGAAAAATATCCAATACCAAAACCTCAAAAAAAACTAGAAGAAAGAGAAAGATAAAAATATATGAGTAAAATAATGTGGAAACCAGGTACTTTTTTATATCCAATTCCTGCTGTTATGGTATCTTGTGGAACAATGGAAAAATCAAATATTATAACAGTTGCATGGACTGGTATTCTAAATACAAATCCTGCAATGGTATATATTAGTATAAGACCAACAAGATATTCTTATGACATAATAAAGAAAACCAAAGAATTTGTTATTAACCTAACAAATGAAAAACTAGCATATGCAACCGATTGGTGTGGAGTAAAATCAGGTAGGGATTATGACAAATTTAAACAAATGCATTTAACAAAAGAAAAAGCAAATTTCGTGAAATGTCCTTTAATTAAGCAAAGTCCCGTATCAGTCGAATGTAAAGTAAAACAAATAAAAGAATTTGGAAGTCATCATATGTTTATAGCAGAAGTTTTATCAATTAATGCAGATAAAAAATATATTAATGAGAAAGGGGCTTTTGATATTAGTAAATGTGATTTAATTGCATACAGTAATGGAGGATATTATAAATTAGATAAAAAAATAGGAAAATTTGGCTTTTCAGTAGAAAAGAAAAAGACAATAAAAAAGTCAAGGAAAAATTAAGGTTTTTCTTGACTTTTTTGTATCTGTATGATATAGTATTTTAGCATATTGTTTATACAATATGTTCACATCGTTTAAAAAAGTAAAGCAAACATAGATTACGGAGGTGTATTTAATATGGCTGCAAAAGGACCAAGAGAAAATATCACATTAGAGTGTACAGAATGTAAAAGAAGAAACTATATGACTTCAAAAAATAAAAGAAATAATACAGACAGATTAGAAATTGTTAAGTATTGTAAATTCTGTAAAACACGTACAACACATAAAGAAACAAAATAAAATAAGCTATTTTTAGGAGGAACAAAATGGCGAAAGTAGAAAAAGAAAAAAAAGAAAAGAAACATTTTTTTAAAGATTTTAAAGCAGAACTAAAAAAGGTAATTTGGCCAACACCAAAACAAGTATTAAACAATACAACAGCAGTTATTGTAATTGTACTATTAACAGCTGCAATAGTTTTTGTATTAGATTTAGCTTTTGAAACATTAAATACACATGGAGTAAATAGATTAAAAAGTGTTATTGGTAGAAATGAAATAACAAATGATATACAAAATTCTATTGATGATGAGCATAATCATATAACAGACAATAACACTGATAATCAAAATGCTATTATAGAATAAAAAGTTGTAAAAATAAGGAGGCTAAGGAATATGTCTCGACAAGAAACTATAGAACCTAAATGGTATGTTGTACATACATATTCAGGTTATGAAAATAAAGTTAAAACAGACTTAGAAAAAAAAATTAAGAACAGAGAACTTGAAGATTACTTTTTTGAAATTGTTGTTCCAATGGAAGAACAAATTGAAATTAAAGATGGAAAAAGAAAAACAAATTTAAAAAAAGTATTTCCAGGTTATGTCTTAATAAAAATGATTGTAACAGAAGAATCTTGGTACATTGTAAGAAATACAAGAGGTGTTACTGGATTTGTTGGTTCAGGTGCAGATCCAATTGCATTAACAGAAGATGAAATTCGCAATATGGGATTTGATGATACACCAATTAATATTGATTATGATGTAAATGATTCTGTAAAGGTAATAAATGGACCATTAATAGATTTTATTGGAGTAGTTCAAGAAATAAACAAAGAAAAAAGCAAGGTAAAAGTATTAGTGTCTATGTTTGGAAGAGAAACGCCAGTTGAATTGGAATTTTCTCAAGTCCAAAAAATTTAGATTTTAATGAAAAGTTTTGTCTTATGTTGTTAATCACAATTAAAAATTTTTAGATTTACATATATGTATAATTTCGAAATTTTTAGTTTGATTTCTTAGTAATACTTACTTTTAATTAAAATTGTAATAACAAAATGTCTTAAATTTTAAAAATATAAATTTGATTTGAAGGTAGGTGAAAAAAATGGCAGAAAAAGAGATTTCAAATGTAATTAAATTACAAATAGAAGCAGGAAAAGCAACTCCAGCTCCACCAGTAGGACCTGCATTAGGTTCAAGTGGTGTTAATATTATGCAATTTGTTAAAGAATTTAATGATAGAACAGCAAATCAACCAGGAATGATAATACCAGTTGTAATTACTGTATATAAAGACAAATCTTTTGAATTTATTACAAAAGTTCCACCAGTTGCTGTATTAATAAAAAAAGCATTAAAAATAGAAAAGGGTTCTGGAAAACCAAACAAAGAAAAAGTTGCAAAAATAACAAAAGACCAAGTAAAACAAATTGCAGAAACTAAAATGGAAGATTTAAATGCAGCATCATTAGAAGCGGCAATGAGTATGGTAGAAGGAACTGCACGTTCTATGGGTGTTGTTGTTACTGACTAGTAAGTTAAATAAGTTTAATGAAAAAATAGCAATACTTGATTGTAATTAAAGTTTTAAAATTATATTTAGTGGGAGAATCTAAAAAATAGATTCGCTATTACCAAAGGAGGATTAAAATGAAACAAGGAAAAAGATATGAAGAAGCACAAAAACTTGTAGATGCTTCAAAATTATATGAACCACAAGAAGCTTTAGAATTAGTAGAAAAATTTCCAAAAGCAAAATTTGACGAAACAGTTGAATTACATGTAAAATTAGGAGTAGATTCAAAACATGCTGATCAACAAGTTAGAGGTACTGTTGTACTTCCAAATGGAACTGGAAAAACATTAAGAGTTTTAGTATTTGCAAAAGGAGATAAAGCTACAGAAGCAGAAAAAGCAGGAGCAGACTTTGTTGGAGCAGAAGAACTAATTCCTAAAATTGAAAAAGAGAATTGGTTTGAATATGATGTTATTGTTGCAACACCAGATATGATGGGAGTTGTAGGAAGACTTGGTAAAGTATTAGGACCAAAAGGATTAATGCCAAATCCAAAATCTGGAACAGTAACAATGGATGTTGCAAAAGCAATTTCTGAAATTAAATCTGGTAAAGTAGAATATCGTTTAGATAAAACAAATATTATTCACTTAGGATTTGGAAAAGTATCATTTGGAAAAGAAAAACTATTAGAAAATTATGAAACAGTAATTGATGCAATTATTAAAGCAAAACCAGCAGCGGCAAAAGGTCAATATATTAGAAGTGTAGCAATTACAACAACTATGGGACCAAGTGTATATATTAACCAAAAATAATAAAATAAAAATCGCCAAAGACAGTAGGCAAAAAATAAGTCCTACCGAGGTAATGTATAAGCATAAAATGGCTTATGATATGCCTTGGAAAAGACTTATCATAAGCCATTTTACTATGTATAGAAAAATCAAATTAAAAATAAACATTAAAGGAGGTGAAAACTAAATGGCAAATGAGAAAATAATCAAACAAAAGCAAGAAGAAGTAAAAGAATTAGCAGAAATTATTAAAAATTCAAAGTTAGTACTTTTTACAGATTATAGAGGAATTAATGTTACAGATGTAACACTTTTAAGAAAAACATTAAGACAAACAAACTCAGAGTATAAAGTAATTAAAAATAATATTACAAGAAGAGCATTACAAGAATGTGGAATTGAAGGACTTGATGAAGCATTACTTGGACCAACAGCAGTAATTATAGGAAAAGAGGACTATTTAGAACCTGCAAAGGCAATTTATGAATTCACAAAGAAAAATGATTTTTATAAAATTAAAGCAGGAATTGTAGATGGAAAAGTAATGAGTGCTGAAGAAATTATTACACTTGCAAAATTACCATCAAGAGAGACTTTACTATCAATGCTTGCTGGAGCATTACTTGGAAATATTTCAAAACTTGCAGTTGCACTTGACCAAGTTAGAGTACAAAAAGAAAACGCATAAAACAAATGAAAAGCGGCATCTTGCGTTGTCAAGCTGCATAAAAATTTTTTCGATATACACATGTATTATCTTAAAAATTTTTACTTGCTTTCCTAGCAATATACCACTTTTGCTTTGTTTTAAGATTTAAAATTTGAAAGGCAAATTAATTGCCTAATTAGAGTGGTGAACTTATATCACTAGAAAATAAAAAGGGTATAGCCCAAATAAAAATTTAGGAGGAAATAAAATGAATAAAGAAGAAATGATTGAAGAAATCAAAAAAATGACAGTAGTAGAATTAGCAGATTTAGTAAAAGCAATAGAAGAAGAATTCGGAGTATCTGCAGTAGCAGCAGCAGCACCAGTAGCAGGCGGAGCTGTAGCAGGAGGTGCAGCAGAAGAAAAATCTTCATTTGATGTTGTATTAAAAGATGCAGGTGCAAACAAAATTCAAGTAATTAAAGTTGTTAGAGATGCAACAGGATTAGGACTAAAAGAAGCAAAAGAATTAGTAGATGGAGCTCCAAAAACAGTTAAAGAAGGAGTAGCAAAAGAAGAAGCAGAAGAATTAAAAGCTAAATTTACAGAAGTAGGAGCAGTTATAGAACTTGCTTAATAATATAAAACATAAGGCACAACCAATTATTTTGATTGTGCCTTTTTTTATATAGAAGCACTATAAATTTGTGACTAATTGGTCAAAAACTATTGCAATTTAAAAAAATAAATAATAAAATGAATACATTATCAATATAAATATAAAAACGAATAAACTTTGGAGGACAAATTATATGATTATATTATTGGACGCAATGGGGGGAGACAATGCACCAGATGCAACAATAAAAGGAGCTGTAAAGGCTATAAAAGATATAAAAGCAGAAGTATGGTTAATTGGAAATGAGAAAATTATTAATGAAAAAGTATATAAATTTTATGGAAAAAATAATATTAAAGAAATATCTGAAAGATTAAGCATTTATCATACAGAAGAAACAATTGAAATGTGTGATATTCCTACACAAGCAATTAAGCATAAAAAAGATTCATCAATGGTAGTGGGATTTAATTTATTAAAACAAGGAAAAGGTGATGTATTTATTTCAGCAGGAAATAGTGGAGCTTTATTAACAGGTGCTACACTATTAGTTGGAAGAATTAAAGGAATAGATAGACCAGCACTTGCAGGAATTTTACCATCATATAAAAGTAAATTAATGTTAATAGATTGTGGTTCAAATACAAATTGTAAACCAATAAATTTATTACAATTTGCACAAATGGCAACAATTTATAATAAAAATACTTTTGGAATAAAAAATCCGACTGTAGGATTACTAAATATTGGAACAGAAGAAACAAAAGGGAATGAATTAATTAAAGAATCATATCAATTATTAAAAGAAAAATCTAAAGAATTAGATATTAACTTTGTTGGAAGTGTAGAAGGAAGAGATGCTTTTTCAGGAAACTTAGATATTTTAGTAGCAGATGGATTTACAGGAAATGTATTTTTAAAAACAGTAGAAGGTGTTGGAAAATTAGTAAAAAGAACTTTAACAGAAAGTATTAAGAAAAATATTTTTACAATACTTGGAGCAGTTCCAGCTCTTGGTTCAATTAATGCATTATCAAAAGCAATGGATTATAAAGAATATGGAGGAGCACTATTTTTAGGAGTAAAAAAACCTGTAGTAAAAGCACATGGAAGTAGTGATGAGAAACTATTTGAATTTACAATTAAACAAGCAGAACAATTTGTAGCAAATAAAGCAGTAGACAAAATGATAGAATATTTTGAAAAATAGTTATAATAAAAACGTAAATCAATATTAACTAAAAATAAAACTAAAAACACTTGACAATTATATAAACATATATTATTGTTTAATTAATAAATAGTATAAAAATTGAGAGGGGGTGAACTTAAAAAAAATGAGTTCAGAAGAAATTTTTGAAAAAATAAAAGAAATTATTGTAGAACAATTAGGTGTAGCAGAAAATGCTGTAACAATGGAAGCATCTTTTATTGATGATTTAGGAGCAGATTCACTAGATATTGTAGAATTAATAATGGCATTAGAAGAAGAATTTGATTTAGAAATACCAGATGCAGATGCAGAAAAAATCGTTTCTGTAAGTGATGTTGTTGACTACATAAAAGAAAATGTTTAAAAAAGGAAAGGGAAAACCTTTCTTTTTTTAATATTTTATTATATAATAAACTCTATAAAAATAATAAAAGAGGTGAAAAAGTGCTAAATATAGAACAGTTAGAACAAAATATAGGATATCATTTTAAAGATAAAACATTACTAAAAAAAGCATTAACACATACATCTTATGCAAATGAACATAATGAGCAAAGTAATGAAAAATTAGAATTTTTAGGAGATGCAATATTAGAATTTGTAACCAGTAAATATTTGTTTAAAAACTATATCCATTTAAAAGAAGGAGAAATGACTAAAGTTAGAGCTAGTGTAGTATGTGAAGAAAGTTTATATAAAGTAGCATTAAAGCATGATTTTAGTGATTTCTTGTATTTAGGAAAAAGTGAAATAATAAATAATGGAAAAACAAGACCTGCCATTTTAGCAGATAGTGTAGAAGCTGTAATTGCTGCTATATTTATTGATGGGGGAATACCAATAGTAGAAGAATTTATAATATCTAATTTAAAAGATTCAATTGAACAAGCTAGTAAATCAGTAGGAATGAAAGATTATAAAACAGTTTTACAAGAAAAACTACAAGCAAATCGGAGAAGTATGTATTGAATATGAAATTATTAAAGAGTCAGGTCCAGATCATGATAAATCCTTTACAGCAATAGTAAAATGTAATGGAAAAGTACTAGCTACAGGAGAGGGAAAATCAAAAAAGGCTTCAGAAATGGATGCTGCAAGAAAAGTAATTGAAGAAAAGGAGAAAAAATAAATATGAAAGAAAAAAGACAATATATTATCCCAATTTTTGTTCCACATTTAGGATGTCCAAATGATTGTATATTTTGTAATCAAAAAAGTATTAGTGGTCAAATGAAAAAAGTAAAAAAAGATGATGTAAGAAGAATAGTAGATTACTATTTATCAAACTTAAAACAAGATGATGCAACAAAAGAAATTGCGTTTTTTGGTGGTAGTTTTACAGGAATTAATATAGAAGAACAAGAAGAATTATTATCTGCGGCATATGACTATATAAAAAGAGGTAAAATTGACTCAATTAGAATATCTACAAGACCAGATTACATTAATAAAGAGATTCTAAAACGCTTAAAAAAATATAAAGTAAATACTATAGAACTAGGAGTACAATCTTCAAATGATTATATTTTAAAAAGAATTGGAAGAGGACATACATTTTTAGATGTAAAAAAGGCATCAAAACTAATTAGATGGTATGGATTTAAACTAGGTCATCAAATGATGGTAGGACTTCCAGAAAGTACAAAATTAGATGATTTAAATACTGCAAAACAATTAATAAAATTAAAACCAAAAATGGTAAGAATTTACCCAGTTTTAGTAATAAAAAATACAAAATTAGAAGAAGAATATAATAAAGGAGAATTTGAACCAATTACTATTAATCAAGCAGTAGAAAGGTGCAAAGAAATAGTCTACCAATTTAATAAAAGTAAAATACAAGTAATCAGAATTGGACTACAAAATACCCAAATTATTTCAGAACCAGAAAACGCACAAAGTGATGTTGTAGCAGGACCATTTCATCCTGCATTTGGACAACTTGTAGAAGATAGTATTTGGTATGATAGTATTGTAGATAAAATTAAAAAATTTAATGTAAAAGTAAAAGAAGTAGAAATAAAAGTAAATCCTCAAGATGTAAATAGTGTAATAGGACATAAAAAAGAGAATATTAAAAAACTAAAAGACTTATATGAAGTAGATATTATTGTAAAACCAGATGAAACAATCAAATTAGGCAAATCAAATATTACAATATTAAAAACATATACAGACTTTAAAGAAGATGAACAAATACTAACTAAATAAACAGAGTATAAAAATCATCTATATTGGTTAATACTACCAGTATAGGTGATTTTATGAATTTAAAGAAAAAAAGAAGAAAACTAAAAATTAAAAAATATACTTTTGAATTATTACAAATCATAATAGGAACTTTCATAATGGCAATAGGAGTATCCCAATTTTTACTTCCAAATCAATTATCTTCAGGTGGATTTACAGGTATTGCTACTATTATGTACTATTTTTTAAAATTGCCAATGGGTATGACAATTTTATTATTAAATATACCACTATTTATTTTATCATTTGTTAAAAAAGGAAAAAGTTTTTTTATAAGAGGTATTTTGGGAACTGTCTTTTTATCTATGTTTCTTGATATATTAGATAAATTTCCAAGCTTAACTCGGAGATAGGCTATTAGCATGTATATATGGTGGAATTTTAATGGGAATAGGTACATCTATTATACTAAAAGCAAATGCATCAACAGGTGGAACAGATATGCTTGCATATGTAATTCGAGAATATAGACCCAATATTAGAACAGGAAGCCTAATTGTTATAATAGATACAATTATTATTGTTGTTAATGTTATCTTTTTTAAACAAATTGAAATAGGTTTATACTCAGCAATTACTATTTATTTAATGGGAAAAATGATTGATATTATATTTGAAGGAATTAACTTTACAAAAATGGTTTATATTATTTCAGACAAATATTTAGAAATATCAGATAGAATTGTAAAAGATTTACAAAGAGGTGCAACAGGAATATATGCAAAAGGAATGTATACAAATGAAGAAAAAGTAATGCTTTTATGTGTTGTATCTAGAAATGAAGCAATGAGAATAAAACAAATAAGCAAAAAAATAGACCCAGGTTCATTTGTCGTAATTTCAAATGCAAGAGAAGCATTTGGAATAGGATTTAAAAGAGAATAAAAAATTCTTAAACTGTTTAAAAATTTAAAGGTTTATGCTACAATATATATAGAAAAAATTAGATAATAAAGGAATAAAGATATGGAAAATAAAGAGCAAAAATATATTATAAAAAACAATAAATCTTTTTGTTTAGCACACATTTTTGATTGTGGGCAATGTTTTAGATGGAAAAAGCAAGAAGATGGTAGTTATACAGGGGTATTTAGAAACAATATTTTAAATGTAAAAAAAGAAAAAGAAACAATTGTATTTAGTGGAATTTGTGATGGAGATATTAAACAAATTGTAGAGGATTATTTTGATTTAAAAACAGATTATGAAACAATAAAAGAACATTTAAGTAAAATAGATAACTATTTAGCTACGAGCATAGAATTTGGACATGGAATCCGTATTCTAAACCAAGATTTATGGGAAATGATAATATCTTTTATAATATCTGCAAACAATAATATTCCAAGAATTCAAAAAATAATTGAAAGAATTTCAAAAGAATATGGAACTCCTATTATATGGAAAGAGAATACTTATTATACATTTCCAACAAAAGAGCAAATATCTAAAGCTAGTATAGAGGATTTAAGAAACTTAGGATTAGGCTTTAGAGATAAATATGTTTATGAAACAACAAAAAAGATAATAAATAACGAAATTAATTTAGATATATTAAAAAATACTAAAGACACAAAGAAAATAAGAGATACATTAGAAACATTACCACGGAATAGGTCCTAAGGTAGCAGATTGTATTTTATTATTTGGTATGCATCGTTTAGAGGTATTTCCAATAGATGTATGGGTTAGACGAGTTATGAATGAATTATATATAAAAAGTGAAGATGAAACAAAAGTAAAAAAACAACAAATAGAAGATTTAGCAAACAAAAAATATAAGAATTTAGCAGGTATTGCACAACAATACTTATTTTATTGGAAAAGAGAAACAGCATAATAAAATTTTAATGAAAGGAGAAATTATGGGATTACAATTCATATATGGTAGGGCAGGAAGCGGAAAAAGCGAATATTGTTTTAAAAACATAAAAAAAGATTTACAAACCAAAGAAAAAATCTACATAATTACTCCAGAGCAATTCTCATTTACTCAAGAAAAGAAATTGTTAGAATATATTAAAAAGGAAGCAATTGTACAAGCAGAAGTTATTACATTTAATCGAATGGCATATAGAGTTATTAAAAAAACTGGAGGACTTACAAAAGTAAATCTTTCTAAATCTGGAAAAGCAATGTTAATCGCAACAATATTAGAAAAACAAAAAAACAACCTAACATTTTTAAAAAAATCAGATGATAATATTCAAATGATTGAACAAGAAATTAAAGAATTAAAAAAACATATGATAACAGAGCAACACCTAAAAAATGTAATCAATAAAACACAAGATAATTACTTAAAAGCAAAACTAGAAGACATATATGTTTTGTATGAGAATTACCAAACTGCTATAGAAAATAATTATATTGATGAAGAAGATATTCTTACAACACTTGTAAATGCAATTGATAAAACCGATTTATTTAAAGATAGTAGTATATACATAGATGAATTTTCGGGATTTACTAAACAAGAATATGAAGTAATTAGAAAATTACTTCATATAGCAAAAGAAGTTCATATTACCATTTGTACAGATAAATTAGAACAATCACAAGATGAAAACGATATTTTTAGCGAAAATAAACAAACAATTGCAAAGTTAGAAAAAATAGCAAAACAAGAAAATATAAAAATAAATTCACCAGTATATTTGTCACAATTAAAAAGATTTAAAAACCCAGAGTTAACAATTTTAGAACACAACCTATCAAAAGCAAAAAATGAGAAATACGAAGAAAAAACAAAACATATTTCTTTATTTTTAGCTAAGAATCCTTTTTCAGAGCTAGAACAAGTTGCAATAAAAATTAATAATCTAGTAAAAAATCAAGGATATAATTATAAAGATATATCAGTTATAACAAAACAAATTGAAAAAGAAGCACCAATAATTCAAGCAGTATTTACTAGATTTTCGATTCCATTTTTTATGGATCAAAAAAAAGTTTTAAGTCAAAATGCATTAATAAAATACTTACTAGCAATTTTAGAAATCTTTTCTAAAAATTGGTCATATGAAGCAATGTTTGATTATATAAAAAGTGGATTTTGTAATATAAATAATGAAGATATATTTATACTTGAAAACTATTGTATTGAATATGGAATAAGAGGAAACAAATGGTATAAAGAAGATTGGAAAATAGCACAAGATGATGAAAGTTTAGAAAGACTTAATAAATTAAGAAAAGAAATTTCAGAGCCACTTATACAATTTCAACAAAAAGCCTCTAAAGGAAAAAATGCAAGAGAACTTTCAAAAATTTTTTACGAATTTTTAATACAAAATCAAACAGATAAAAAACTAATAGAACAAATACAAAACCTAGAAAACAATGGAAAAATTGAACTAGCATCATTATATCAAACAACATGGGATATAGTAATACAATTATTTGATGAAATTGTTTTAGTTTTACAAGATGAAAAGATATCTTTTGATATGTATAAAAAAATATGGAAAATAGGACTACAAAATAGTAAACTTGGTGCAATTCCAGCTACATGTGACCAAGTAATAATAGGAGATGTAGAACGTTCTAGATCACACAAAGTAAAAGCATGTTTTTTAATTGGATTAAATGACGGAGTATTTCCGAGTCCAAAAAAAGAAGAAGGATTTTTAAATGATGAAGATAGGAACTATTTAAAAAGCGAAGATATAGAACTTGCCAAAAGTACAAAAGAGCAATTATATGAAGAAAATTTTAATATATATAAAGCGTTCATGGTTCCAGAACAAGAACTATATCTTTCATATACATCTTCAGATTCTTTAGGAAAAACACTAAGACCTTCTATATTAATATCAAATATAAAAAGAATTTTTCCAAAACTAGAACAAAAAAGTGATATGATTCAAAAAGAAGATGCAATTACAACAAAAGAAGCTACATTTTATCAATTATTAGAAAATATTCGCAAATGGTATGATAGTGAAAATATTAATAAAATATGGTTTGAAGTTTATAATTTTTATAAAAAAGATGAGGAATATAATAAGAAACTGCAAAAATTTGAAAAAGCCATTATATATAAAAATAAGCCAGCATTAATTTCAAAACAAAACATACAAAAACTATATGGAACAACGTTAAAAACTAGTATTTCTAAATTAGAACAATATAAAAGATGTGGTTTTTCATTTTATTTAAAATATGGACTTGAGCTAAAAGAAAAGAAATTATATAAAATTCAAAGTATTAATACAGGTTCTTTAATGCATGAAATAATTGATGAATTTTTTGAGCAAGTATTACAAAGAAAAATAAAATTAAAAAATATAACAAAACAAGAAACAGAACAAATAGTAAAAAGTATTTTAAATGAAAAATTAACCTTAAATAGAAATTACATATTTACAAGTAGTAAAAAATATATATTACTAACAAAAAGATTAGAAAAGTTAGTATTAAAAGCAATAGATATGATTATTTTAACCATTATAAATAGTAAATTTGACATAATTGGAAATGAGGTGGAATTTAATAAAAACAAAGATTATCCACCAATTGAAATACAATTAGAAGATGGTAAAAAAGTAGAGATTACAGGAAAAATAGATCGTATAGACATTGCAAAAGGTGGAGAAGGAAACTATATACGAATAATAGACTATAAATCATCTATAAAAAATATAGACCTAAACGAAGTAGTAGCAGGACTTCAAATTCAGTTATTAACATATTTAGATGCAATAGCAAAAAGTAAACAAAACGTTATTCCGGCAGGTGTTTTTTATTTTAATGTAATTGACCCTATAATAAAACTAGATAAAAATAAGACTACAGAAGAAATTGAACAAGAAATAAAAAAACAATTTAAAATGCAAGGACTTATATTAGCAGACGTAAATGTAGTTCGTATGATGGACAAAGAATTACAAAAAGGAGCATCTAATCTTGTTCCTGCCTATATTGACCAAAGTGATACTCTAAGTGCTTCAAGATCAAATGCAATTACAAAAGAGCAATTTGAAAGCCTTCAAACACACATTAAAAAAGTAATTAAAGATATTGCAAAAGAAATTTATATAGGAAAAATGGAAATAATGCCATATTATAATAAAAAGAATAAAAAAACACCATGTGAATATTGTCCATATAAATCTATTTGCAATTTTAATACAAATGATAATTCATATTATTATATACAAAATAAAGAAAAAGAACAGATTTTAGAAGAAATTAAAAAGGAGCAAGTATGACAGATTTATCAAATGAAACAATCATACATCAAAAGAAAAATGGAATTGAATTTCTACAATTTCGAAAATTATTACAATATAAAGAACTAGTTCATTGTTATACATTAAAAATAAACAATTTTGATATTGCTGGAAATGATACATATAAACAAAAAGAAAAACTACTATATTTAAACTTTAAAAAAATTGCAAAAGCCTTAACAATAGATGTAGAAACAATTTTAAGACCATATCAGACACATACAAATATTGTAAAAAAAGTAGATAAAAAAGAAAAAGGAATATCAATTTTTCCAAAAGAATTAGAAAATGTAGATGGATTAATAACAAATAAAAAAAATATAACATTTTCTTTAGGATTTGCAGATTGTACACCAATTTACTTATATGACCCTATAAAAAAAGTAATTCGGAAATATACATTCTGGTTGGAAAGGAACATTACAAAGAATTGGAAAAGTAGCAGTAAAAAAAATGATAGAAGAATATAATTGTAATCCAAAAGACATTATTTGTTGTATAGGACCTTGTATTAGAAAATGTCATTTTGAAGTATCAGAAGATGTAAAAGACTTATTCGAAAAAGAGTTTCAAGATATGGAAGATATTAACCAAATTATTACTTGTAATAATGAAGAAGAACAAAAATATATAATAGATACAACAAAAATAAATGAAAATATGATGAAAGATATAGGGTTATTGGAAGAAAATATAATAGATAGCAGAATTTGTACAGTATGCAATAATAACTACATGCATTCATATAGAGTACAAAAAGAATTAGCAGGAAGAAATACAGCTATTTTAGGAATAAGGGGGAAGTAGAATGCGTTATCCAGAAAACTTAAAAATAGGAGATACAATAGGAATTTGTGCTCCATCTGCTGGAATTGTAGAAGAAGAGAAAATAAAAAAGTTAGAAATTGCAATTAAGAATTTAGAAAATGCGGGATATAAAGTAATAGAAACCAAAAGTGTTAGAAAAGATATAAAAGGAAGAAGTGCTAAACAAAAGCTAAGAGCAGAAGAATTTATGTCTTTAATGGAAAATGAAGATGTAAAATTAATTATATATGCAGGTGGTGGAGACTTCTTAATGGAGATGCTAGATGAATTGGATTTTAACAAGCTAAAAGAAATAAAGCCAAAATGGACATTAGGATTTTCAGATATTACAACAATAAGTTTTCCACTAAATACTATTTGTGATATACCAAGTATATATTGTGATGCTATTAAAAGTTATGCAATGAAACCACTTTATAGAAATTTAGTGGATGCTTTAAAAATAGCGTCAGGAGAGGAAATCATACAAAATTCATTTGAAAAACATTGTGATGGAAAAGACGATAATCTAGATTATACATATAATTTAACTTTAAAGACAAAATGGAAAAATATAAATAGCAAAGATACAGTAATTATGCAAGGAAGAGGAATGGGAGGTTGCTTAGACTGTATTGACACATTAATTGGAACAAAATTTGATAAAGTAAAAGAATATATTAAGAAATATAAAAATGATGGGATTGTATGGTTTTTAGAATGCTATGAAATGAATACACCACAATTTCAAAGGATACTATGGAAAATGAAAAATGCAGGTTATTTTGAATATTGTAAAGGAATTATATTTGGAAGACCATATATAATGAGAGAAGATTACGAATTAACATTTGATGAAGCTTGTCTAGATGCCTTAGGAAACCTGAATATTCCAATAGTTACAGGAGCAGATATAGGACATGTAGCACCACAAATTGCAATGGTAAACGGAGGAATTTTAAAAATTACATCAGAAAATGGAAAAGGAATAGTAGAAACATTTTTTAAATAGAAATAAAGGAATGAGATTATATGTTTGAAACATGGGAAGAATTAGAGAAATCTATTATAGGTTGTAAAAAATGCAAATTATGTACCAGAAGAAATAATATAGTATTTGGAACAGGGAACAAAGAAGCAGAAGTTATGTTTATAGGTGAAGGACCAGGGGCAGATGAAGATAGACTTCGGAGAGCCATTTGTAGGAAAAGCGGGTAAACTTATGAATATGGCATTTTTACGGTATTGGAATTAATAGAAAAGATGTATATATTGCAAATATTGTAAAATGTAGACCTCCTAATAATCGTAATCCAGAAAAAGATGAAGCACAAGCATGTTTAGACTATTTACGAAATCAAGTATTACTTTTAAAACCCAAAATAATTGTTTTATTGGGAAGTATTGCCTTAAAAAATATTTTAGGAAATGAATATGGTATAACAGCCTCAAGACGGAAATTGGATAGAGCAAAAAGGAATATTATATATGCCAACTTGGCATCCTGCCGCATTACTTCGTGATGACAATAAAAAAATAGAATTTTGGAAAGATTTAAAAAAAGTAAAAGAAAAAATGGATTTGAAAATATAGTTTGACAAAAAAATATATATATGATACAATATCTATCTGTAATCCGCTTAATTAAGGTTTATAAATGTTAATAAAAGATTAACTACCTAAAATTTGGGATTAGCGAGTATACAAAAAAGGGAGGTGTACATAGAATGTACGCAATAATTGAAAGCTGTGGAAAACAATACAAAGTATCTAAAGGTGATATTATATTTTTTGAAAAACTTAATGTAGAAGAAGGAAAAAAAGTAACATTTGATAATGTTATATTAGTAGCAGATGGAGAAAAAATTGAAATTGGAACACCTTTTGTAAAAGACATAAAAGTAGAAGGAAAAGTATTATCACATGGAAAAGCAAAAAAAATAATTGTTTTCAAATATAAAGCAAAAAAGAATTATAAAAGAAAACAAGGTCATAGACAACCATATACAAAAGTGGAAATTACATCTATAAAAAAACCAGCTACAAAGAAAACAGAAACAAAACAAGAAGAAACAGTTGCACAAAAAGTAGAAGAATAATAAAGAAAATAAAATAATTTAAGCTATGGAAGGAGTGAAAAAACATGGCTCATAAGAAAGGTCAAGGTAGTGTTAAAAACGGTAGAGACAGTGAGTCAAAACGCCTTGGAATAAAACGTGCTGATGGTCAATTTGTATTAGCAGGAAACATATTAACAAGACAAAGAGGAACTCATATACATCCAGGAACAAATGTAGGAAAAGGTAGTGATGATACCCTATATGCATTAGTAGATGGAACTGTTAAATTCGAAAGACTAGGAAAAGACAAAAAGAAAGTAAGTGTTTATCCAGTTTCTAATGATACAGAAGTAGTAAAAAAATAAATATATTGATATATATAGGAAATATAGTCTAAGTATTAATAAAAAAGCAATTCTATTTTTAAAGTAGAGTTGTTTTTTTGCATAAAATAAAGTATAATTAGAATATTAAAAATTAAGAAGGGATAATAATATGGATAAAAAAAGAATATTAACAGGAGATAGACCAACAGGAAAATTACATATAGGACATTATTTTGGATCATTACAAAATAGGGTAAAACTTCAAAATGAATATGAAACCTTTATAGAAGTGGCAGATGTGCAAGCATTAACTGACAATTTTGCAAATCCAGAAAAAGTAAAAAACAATGTAAAAGAAATTGTTATAGACCAATTATCAGTAGGAATAGATCCTAATAAAGTAACATTTTTTTTACAATCTATGATACCTGAAATTGCAGAACTAACAGTATTTTATTCTAATCTTGTAACAATTGCAAGATTAGAAAGAAACCCAACTGTTAAAACAGAGATTGCACAAAAAAGAGAAATTTTTGGAGAAAGTGTAACATATGGATTTTTGGGATATCCAGTAAGTCAGGCAGCAGACATTACTGCATTTGATGCAAGTATTATTCCAGTAGGAGAAGATCAATTACCATTAATAGAACAATGTAGAGAAATTGTAAGAAAATTTAATAGTATTTATGGAGAAATACTTAAAGAACCACAAGCCTATTTAGGCAAAAATAAAAGAATTAAGGGATTAGATGGAAATGAAAAAATGGGAAAATCTTTAGGAAATGCTATTTTTTTATCAGATACCCAAGAAGAAATTACAAAAAAAGTAATGAGTGCTATAACTGATCCTTCAAGAATAAAAAAAGATGATCCAGGAAATCCTAATATTTGTATGGTGGCATATTATCATAATTTGTTTAGCTTAGATGAGATAGAAACAATATGTGAAGAATGTAAAAAAGGAAAACGTGGATGTGTTGCATGTAAAAAACAACTTATTAAAAATATTGTAAAGCAATTAGCACCAATTAGAGAAAAAAGAGACTATTATGAAAATAGACCAAAAGAAGTAAAAGAGATATTAATGGAAGGAACTAACAAAGCAAAAATTCAAGCAAGCATTACTATGAAAAAAGTAAAACAAGCTATGAAGTTAGATTATTTTGTTTAGAGTAATAAAATCATACAAAATAATTAAAAGGAGAGAAAAATATGTTTACAGATTATGCAAAAATTATTATTAAATCTGGAAATGGTGGAAATGGTGCTGCAACATTTAGAAGAGAAAAATATGTAGCTAGTCGGTGGTCCAGATGGTGGAGATGGTGGAAATGGTGGAAGTATTTACTTTATAGTAGATAAAGATATGAATACACTATTAGATTTTAGATATAAGAAAATATTTAAAGCAGAAAATGGACAAAATGGTAGTGGAAATAATTGCTATGGAAAAAAAGGAGAAGACTTATATATTAGTGTTCCACAAGGAACACTAATAAAGGATAGCCAAACACGGAAATGTACTTGCAGACTTATCTAAAGAAAATCAAAAAGAATTAGTACTTTTTGGAGGAAGAGGTGGAAAAGGAAATGTACACTTTGCAACCTCTACTCGACAAGCACCACGTTTTTGTCAAGATCGGAGAAAAAGGTCAAGAAAAAGAAATAATTTTAGAATTAAAACTACTTGCTGATGTAGGATTAATTGGATTTCCAAATGTAGGGAAATCTACATTTCTTTCAAGAGTGACTTCAGCAAAACCTAAAATTGCAGACTATCATTTTACAACGATAATTCCAAATTTAGGAGTAGTAAAATCAATTTATGGAGATAGCTTTGTAATCGCAGATATACCAGGTATTATTGAAGGAGCAAGTACAGGTGTAGGTCTTGGTATACAATTTTTAAGACATATAGAAAGAACAAGATTATTACTTCATGTAATTGATGTATCAGGTGCAGAAGGAAGAAATTCAGTACAAGATTTTAAAACAATTAATCAAGAATTAAAAATATATAGTGAAAAACTATCTAATAGAAAACAAATTATAGTAGCAAACAAACTAGATGTAATGCAAGATGAAGAATCGTTAAAAGCTTTAGAAGCATTAGCAAAAAAAGAAAATATAGAATTATTTAAAATATCAGCGGTAACAGGAGAGGGAATAGATAATTTAATGAATCGAGTTACAACAGTTTTAAAACAATTGCCTAAAGAAGAATTAATACAAATAGAAGAAAAAATAGTATACACATTAGAAGATAAAAATGAATTTACTATAACAAGAAATGGTGATGAATATATAGTTGAAGGACCTGCAATAGAAAGATTAATGGGAAGAATTAATATAGGAGATAATGAATCTATGCACTATTTCCAAAAAGTAATTAAGAATTTAGGAATTGAAGCAGAACTTATAAAAAAAGGAGTAAAACAAGGAGATACAGTTAAATTTTTAGAATGGGAATTTGAATGGGAACAATAAAAAAAGATTAAAGATAAAATAAAAAAAGTTCAAACTTTTGTTTGACTTTTTTTTGTTTTTATGATACCATAGTGACAAATAAAAAAGGAGGGTGAGTTAATTTGAGAAAAAAAGATTCAAATGAATTAAATAAAAGAGAAAAGGCAATATTAAAATTTATTGAAAAGCAAATAGAAATAAACAGTTATCCACCATCAGTAAGAGAAATCGGCAAGGCAGTAGGATTAAAATCTACTGCTACTGTTCATGGATATTTAGCAAAATTAGAAGAAAAAGGGTACATAAAAAAAGAATCACAAAAAGGAAGAACTTTAAAACTGTTAAAAGGTGGAGCAGGACAAAATAAAAACCAATCTCAAATGAAGGAATTTTATTCTGGAAAAGAAATGGTAGAAGTTCCAGTTATAGGTAAAATTACAGCAGGAGCACCAATATTAGCAGTAGAAAACATAACAGATACATTTCCAATTCCAATTGATTTTGTTGGAAACTCAGAATCTTTTATGCTTACTGTTCGTGGAGAAAGCATGATAGAAGCAGGAATATTAGATGGAGACTATATATTAGTAAAAAGACAAGAAAGTGCTAATAATGGAGAGATTGTAGTAGCATTAATAGAAGATGAAGCAACAGTAAAAACTTTTTATAAAGAAAAAGACCATATTCGTTTACAACCAGAAAATTCTACAATGGATCCAATAATTGTACCAAACTGTAAAATACTAGGAAAAGTTAGTGGTGTATTTAGAAAAATGTAAAAGATTCCCCAGTTTATTTCTAAACTGGGGAATCTTTTTTTACTTTTGAATGTCCGCGTTTGCAAATAGTTGTAATGCCAAAAATACATTTTTTGCAATTACCAATGCAAGCTTTGCAATTCATCCGATTAGGGCAAATCGAACAATTAGAAGAATTTTTATGATTTGCTCCAAATTTGCATAAATGTTTCATGTAAAAGTCCTTCTTTCTTGATTTTTTAAAATCATATCAAAAATTACTAAATAAATCAAGAAATACACACAAATAAAATACATTTATGAGAAAATGTAAAAAATTATGTAAATGTATTGACAAATATAAAATACTATACTATAATAAATGTATCGGCAAATAAATGCTGGTAAAAAGTTCGCGAACAATAGTAGCCAAAAACAGGAGGACAAACATGAAAAACTTTAGAAGAATAGTAAAAAATCGCGGCACTACCAATCAGTTTGCAAAAATATCGTATAATAAAAATAAGTATGCGGCAGATGCGCCGGCGGTAGCGACTCAGTAATCGGAGGTAAAACACATGCACCGAATACGGGATCAGACAAGTTAAACTGAATCTAAGGTAAAAAGGGGAATCTAAATGATTCCCCTTTTCGTTATACAATAAAAAACGATAGAACTATTATAAACGGTTCTATCGTTTTTGCTAATTTTAAGAACAATAACATTTTATTTATAATATTCATATTTACAACCAAAAGTAAGAGTACTAGGTTTCCTCATAGAACATATTCCATTGCGACGTTGTATAAGTATTACTCGTGTTTTACATTATAGCGATTAATGAATATAAATAGATACAAAGTAAAAAATAAAAGGTAAATATGAAATCAATAAAAATGAAAGCAATGCTAAATTAATAATGGACAATAATTATAATATAGTATATAATAAAATTACTAAACAAAACTATATAATATTAGTTTTCTAGAAAGGACAAGTATTATGTAGAAGCAATATCATGAAACATCATGGAGAAATATTGTGAGAATGACTATATATGTTTACAACCAGGAAATTCTACAATGGACAAAATCATATACCAGATGGTAAAATCCTTGGGTGTATTTCATAAGATATAAAAATAAGAAAGGTGTGTAAATATAAAAATGGAAGAACTAACAGGAAAATTTTATGATTTAGTAACGAAAAAAGAAATACCAAGAGAAAAAATTGAACCATACAAAATTTACTTATATATTGAGGATAATTATTGTGGAAGTGCTAGAATGGTTACTTTTGATACAAAAGGTATTATGATAGATAGTACATATATAAATTATAAAGAAAGACTTTCTATGCTAAAAGAAGTAGTAAAAGCAAAATATATTAATTTAGGAAATACTAATGTAAAAGTAGAATTTGAAGATATGATTTATTTTGATAGTCTTAAAATAAGAATGCCACATATCATGGTAACATATACAAATGATGAAGGTAAAATTGTGCACGAAATGTTAAACGAAAATACTATGGAAAACATGATGTTTATGGATGAACAAGGCAATATTACAATCGATGCAAATAATAGCTATATAGGAAATGATAACTATATTAATAAATCAGAAATTAGGGAAGATTTTAAGGCAAGTAGAAACGAAGAGAAAATAAGCCATACATCATTTTCGATGGGTGCAAAATCACATTCCAAATTTGAGATTAATTTTAAAGATAATGATTTTGAAAATATTGATATTGAAGGACTTAAAAATGTATCGCAAATGCCAAATTGGAAAATATCCATTGATCAATTTGGTTTTACAGGAAAATATGATTTAGGTAAAAAAGAAGATATGGAAAGATTTAAAAAAGATATACTATCTATGCCTAAAAATTCAAAAGAAGCACAAGAAAGAAAAAAGACACCAATACAAAAGGAACAAGAGGAAATATTAGAATAAATAGTTGATTGCTGATTAAAAAAACCATTCTTGAAGTATAAGAATGGTTTTTCTTTTTATCTCTTAGTAAATTACAAATGCTTATTTTTAAGCGTTTTGAGTAAGTTTTGTATATTGTATGTATATTAATAAGCAACGTTTAGTAGTTCTTAATAGCGTTAGAATATAGATATTTAAAGGATTAAGAGAATAAAAAAATCCATACATATCTTAGTATAGATAAAAATTTTAAAAAATTAGCCACATTATTTATACAGATATTAAAATATATTAGTATAAAATAATTCTCAATTACATAAACAAATGTTCAAAAAAAGTCTTGACGATAAGCAATATAAAATGTATAATCTATGGAGAAAATAAGGAAAAGTAGAATGTGGTTGCCATCTTAATTTCACAAAAGAAAGCGAGGTGGTGTAGAATGTTAGAAGAAATACTTTTACAATTATTAATATTATCATTATATACAAATGTTGCTCTTACTATCATCTCATTTATATTAATTATAGCTATAACTATAATTACATATAAACAAAACCATATCTCTGCTGACCAATAGAGATATGATTTTTTAATTTATTCAATATTGGTAACCATGTTTTATGGTTCCTTATTTTCTATAATTATTATAATACATAAAAATAGTAATGTCAAATAATTTTTTATATAAGAAAGGAGATTTATATGATTAATGTAGTAATAGGTATAATTACTTATGAAGATAAAATATTATTAATAAAAAGAGGAAGAGGAGATTTTATAGGACTTTATGGATTACCAGGAGGAAAAATTGAAGAATGTGAACATATAGATGTAGCAATAGAAAGAGAGATTAATGAAGAACTAGGATTGAAATTAAAATTTAGGAGATTATTAGGTACTGCTACAGAAATTATGCATGATAAAAATTCAACTACTATACTATATTGTTGTGAATTATTAATGGATATAAATCAGAAAATATTAAATCCAGAATTTGAATATAAATGGTTTTCAAAACAGGAATTAATAGATTCTAATTCAATTATAGAAAGTGATAAAGTAATGATAGATACTTTTTATAATAATAAAGAAAAAAACTATATAAAATTAGATTGTTATAAAGATGAAAAAGGAAAATATTTTTGGAAATAGCTATTTTAAAAATAATAAAAAGATATCATAGTAAAATATGATGTCTTTTTAAATTTGTATATCGTATGTATATTGTGTGTATATTAGCTAGTCACTTTAGACAGCTTTTATCAGCTTTTAATGACTTTTATAAAAATAAAAGAAAAGCAGTAATCGAAATAGATTACCGCTTTGTATATAGGTTTTTGACATCTTGCCCACCCAGAGCACTTTTTTATCTCTTACTAAATTGAGGCGCACGACGTGCTTTCTTAAGACCGTATTTTTTTCTTTCTTTCATACGAGGATCTCTTGTTAAAAATCCATTTGATTTTAAACTTGGTCTAAATTCAGCATTTGCTTCATTTAAAGCTCTTGCAATACCATGACGAATTGCACCTGCTTGACCTGTATATCCACCACCTATAACTTTACAAATAACATCATATTTTGCTAGTGTATTTGTAACTGTTAATGGTTGTCTTACAATAACCTTTAAAGTTTCAAGTCCAAAATATTCATCAATATTTTTACCATTAATTGTAATAATTCCAGTTCCTTCTACTAATCTAACTCTTGCAATTGAACTTTTTCTTCTACCTGTACCATAAAATACTATTTTTTCTTTGTTTGCTTTAGGCATTTTTATATTTCCTCCTTAACATTTTTAGAATTCCCATTTTTCTGGTTTTTGAGCTTGATTTTCATGTTCGCTACCTTTATAAACTCTTAATTTTTTAATCATTTGTCTTCCTAAGCTATTATGTGGTAACATTCCTTTTATAGCAAGCATCATAGCTTTATTTGATTGATTTTCTAACATATTTCTTGCTACTATTTCTTTCATTCCACCAATATAACCAGAATGATGTCTATAAATTTTTTGATCTAATTTATGACCTGTTAGGATAACTTTATCACAGTTAATAATAATAACATGATCACCTACATCAAGGTTTGGTGTAAAAGTTGGTTTATGTTTTCCTCTTAATAATTTTGCAGCTTCAGTTGCTACTCTACCTAGTGCTTTACCTTCTGCATCAATTATATACCATTTTCTTTCAATTTCATCTTTTTTAATACTATATGTTGTATTATTCATGGTAATAAATACCCTCCATTCATTTTTTATCTATTTTTATGTATTAGATTTACAATTTATAAACTACCGGGGAGAAGTTTATACTTTTAAACCTAATAATAATGCTTAATTATTCTATTATAAATTTAAGAAAAAGTCAATATTTATACTAAATTTATTTACATTTTGGTTATAATAATGATATAATTTTTGGTATATAAAGTGAAAGGATGAAATAAAAATGGAAATTAGTGTTAGAAATATTGTTTTTGCTATTATTATAATAGTTTGTGTTTTTGCTATTGGATTTGGAATTTATGGTCAATTTTTTAGTGATAAACCTGTAGAAAATACAATAAACGTTAATACAGATAATGAAGATAAATTATTAGAACAAAATTTTAAAAACATATTCAAAAACAGTTTAGATTATCAAGGATATAATGTAAATACAATGGGAATAACAAAAATTGATTCAACACAAGATTTAATATATACATGGGTTGAAAGAAAGCAATTTGTAGATAATCGTTATGACTTAAATCTATATATTCCAAGAATTAATATTTCTAATAATACTTCAGTAGAAAGATTTAATGAAAGAATAAAATCATTATTTATAGATAAAGCAAATGATATTATTATAAACGCAACAAATAATACTATATATACAGTAGAATATATGGCATATGTTAATACAAATATATTATCATTAGTAATTAAATCTACATTAAAAGAGGGAAATAATCCTCAAAGAGTTATTATTCAAACATATAATTATAATTTAAGTACAAATGAAGAAATAACTCTAAACCAAATATTAGATATAAAAGGATTACAAGCAAAAACAGTTGAAGATACTATTATACAAAAAGTGGCTCTTGCAAATCAAGAAGCAGAAAATTTACAAAGATTAGGATATAATGTATATATTAGAGATTTAACAAGTAATATTTATAAAATAGAAAATACAGATAACTATATATTAGGACAAAATGGTAAATTATATATTATTTACCCATATGGAAATGCAAATTATACAGATGCAATGGATGTTATAGTATTTTAAAATAAAGGCGACTAGAGCTATGCTAGTCGCCTTATTGAAAATAAAAGGGGATGTTAAATATAAGAAAAAACTACATTCTTTACTCTTATATTTATAAGAAAATATAATGGAGTTATATTTTCTTTTTATAAATGTATTTTATAAAACAATTTTGTCCTTATTGTGAACGAAAAGTGAAGAATTAGAAGTTTTATAAAAATTTAAGGTTGTTCTGCTAATGTAACATTAACACTTAATTCATTTCCATTTCTATTTAATTTAATTTCTAAAGTATCACCAATATTATGAGAATTTTTAATTTCATTTAATTCATCCATAGTAGTAACTGATTTTCCATCTACTGCAATTATAACATCACCTATTTTAATTCCAGCTTTTTCTGCTGCAGAAAAAGTTTCAATATCTTTTACATAAATACCCACTACTAATTTATTATAATCAGCAGTTTTTTTATCTAAATCTAGTCCAGTAATTCCAATATAAGGTCTTTTTACTTTACTATATTGTATTAATTGTTCATAAATTTCTTTTGTAGAATTAATTGGAATTGCAAATCCCATTCCTTCAATTCCAGTACCAGAAAGTTTTAAGGTATTTATTCCAATAACTTTTCCTTCAGAATTTACTAAAGCACCACCACTATTTCCAGAATTAATAGCAGCATCTGTTTGAATAAGAGTATATGTTTTTCCATCAGAATCAGTTACTTTACGATTAACTGCACTAATTATGCCTGCTGTAACACTACTTTCCATACCAAGAGGGTTACCAATTGCCATTGAGAATTCTCCAACTTGTACACCATCTGAATCACCAAGTTCTGCACAAACTAAATTAG
This sequence comes from uncultured Clostridium sp., assembly GCA_947363765.1. Classification (GTDB taxonomy): domain Bacteria; phylum Bacillota; class Clostridia; order TANB77; family CAG-508; genus RGIG8482. The sequence goes on from CANAQC010000009.1 coordinate 26,267, forward strand.
TTTTATCAATTTTAATAACAGCAAGATCAGTTTGCTCATCTGTTCCAATAATACTTGCTGAATACTCAGTTTCGTCATTATAAAGATAAACACTTATTTTATTTGCTTTTTCAATTTCATAATAAGAATTATTAGAACCAGAATTAACTATATGATTATTTGTTAAAATATAACCATCTTCTGAAATAATAATTCCAGATCCTTCTGCTGATGCAGTAGTAGAATTTCTAAGAAAAATAGAATTAGCTGTATATTCTACTTTAATTCCTACAATAGAAGGACGAACCTTATTTGCAACATTCGTACCTGTCTCAGAATAATTTGTTAAAGAAACTTGTTTTAAATTAGATGTTGTATTGCTAGAATTTCCGTGATGTTTGAGAATTAGAAGAAGTAATAATTGTATTATTAAAAATACTATTTCTTATTTGTGGAATACCAAAACAAGTTCCTATTACCAAACAAGCACCTAATGCACCAGAACAAAAAGGTAAAAATACATTTTTCGAAAAGGAATTTTTAGACTTTTCATTTTTGTTTTTTTCTTTACTAGACATATCAATTACCTGATATGTTGTTTTATTATTTTTTTGATTTTCATCCATTTTTAATACCTCCAAATTATTTATAATATTTCCTAAATCTATTCTATCATACAATACATTTGTGAACAATTTGTGAAAAAAATAAGAACATAAATAAATATTATTGAAATAATATTATTTAACAGATATAATATAAAAAGAATATAGAAAATAATTTTAAAAAAGGAGGGAAAATATGTTAAAGTTAAATAAAAGGGGAATTACATTAATTCCTTTAGTAATTACAATCATTATACTTGGAATTATTGCATCTGTTAGTATATATACAGGTACAAATATTATAAAAAAGACAAGCCTTCAAACAATTAATACAAATATGATGTTAATTCAAGCAAAAGTAAAAACAATATCAGAACAAGCAAAATTTAATAATGATACCTCAATTTACAAAGGAACAAAATTGACCCAAATCGAAGAAAACAAAAAGATAGATGAATTAGTTTCTAAAAATATTGTTGAGAAAAATGAAAATTATTATTTATTATCACAATCTGATTTAAATGAAATGGGACTAGAAAAGATTAAAATAGATGATGGCTATATTGTTGAATATGTAAATAATGAAATTATTTATGTAAAAGGTTTTAATGCAAATAACAATACATATTACAAACTCTCAGAAATGAAAAATTTAAATATAGAATAGGATGTAAAATGAAAGAAAAAGAAGAAATTCGCTTAACTAAATTAAAACAAATAGAAGAACAAATATATATAAAAAATCCAACATTAAAATATATTTGTGGAATTGATGAAGCAGGCAGAGGACCACTTGCAGGACCAGTTGTAGTAGCAAGTGTTATAATGCCAAGAAACTCAAAAATAGAAGGAATAAATGATTCTAAAAAGATTTTAGAAAATAAGCGTGAAGAATTATATGATAAAATTTTAGAAGAGGCAATTAGCTATGGAGTAGGAATTGTAGATGAAAAAGAAATTGATGAAATTAATATTTTGCAAGCTACTAAAAAAGCATTAACACTATCAATTCAAGAATTAACTAAGAGACCAGATTTAATTTTAGTGGATGCATTAAAAGGAATAGATACATTAAATATACCATATCAATCAATTATTAAAGGTGATGCATTATGCTATAGTATTTCGGCAGCATCTATTATAGCAAAAGTGACAAGAGATAGAATTATGAGACAATGGGAAGAAATTTATCCCCAATATGGTTTTGAAAAACATAAAGGATATGGAACAGCATATCATATTTCAGCAATTAAAGAATATGGATTAAGTCCAATTCATAGAAGAAGTTTTACAAAAAAGTTTGTATAAAAATTAATATTTAAAATATATAATTTAATATTTGTTTTCATGTAAGGGTAATAACATATGTACTTTATCTATTATTATATCTAAAATAGTTTTAACATAAAAAGGAGAAATTAATGAACATATTAAAAATTATAGAAAAAAAGCGAGATAAGAAAGAATTATCAAAACAAGAAATTCAGTATTTTATAAGTGAATATACAAGTGGAAATATAACAGATTACCAAGCATCAGCTCTTATTATGGCAATATATATAAATGGAATGACATATGAAGAAATTACAAATCTTACCATTGCTATGGCTCATTCTGGAGAAATGTTAGATTTATCTGTATTTGGAAAAAATGTTGTTGATAAACATAGCACAGGAGGGGTAGGAGATAAAATAACATTAATTTTGGCACCAATTATTGCATCATTTGGAATACCAGTTGCAAAAATGTCTGGTAGAGGTCTTGGGTTTACTGGAGGAACTATTGATAAATTAGAATCAATTCCAGGTTACAATACAAATATTTCAATAGATGAATTTTTTGAAAATGTAAAAAATATTGGAATTAGTTTAATTGGTCAAACTCTAAATTTAGCACCAGCAGATAAAAAAATCTATGCTCTAAGAGATAGCATTTGTTGTACAGATAGTATACCACTTATTGCATCTAGTATAATGAGTAAAAAAATAGCAGCAGGAGCTAGTAAAATTTTACTAGATGTTACATGTGGAAGTGGTGCTTTTATGAAAAACTATGAAGAAGCAAAGCTATTATCTAAAACAATGAATCAAATTGGAAAATTAGCTAATAAAGAAACTATTTGTATTATAACAAGTATGGAAGAACCATTAGGATATGCAGTAGGAAATAATTTAGAAGTAATAGAGGCAGTACAATTTTTAAAACAAGATATAATGCAAAATGATGTAAAACAAGTAGTTTTAGAATTAGGTGCATATATGATTAAATTAGCAGGTCTTGGCGAAGATATAGATACAAATAAACAAAGAATTTTAGAAAAAATTAAAACAGGAGAAGCTTATAAAAAATTTCTTCAATTAGTTAAAAATCAAGGAGGAGACATTACATATTTAGAAAATACAAATAAGTTTAAAAAAGCAGAGTATATTTTACAAGTAAAGTCAAATAAAGAAGGCTATATTAGTTCAATTGATGCAAAAAAAGTAGGGGAATTATCAGGAAGTTTAGGAGCAGGAAGATTACGAAAAGAAGATAATATTGATGAAACCGTAGGAATTGTTTTAAAAAAGAAAATAAGTGATTTTGTACAAAAAGATGAAATTTTAGCATATGTTCATGCAAATGATATAAATAAAGCAGAAGTAGCAGTAAGAAATTTAGAAAAGATTTATAAAATACAACAAACAAAAGTAGAAAAACCAAAAACAATTTTAGGTATTATTTAATTAAATACATTAAATAATTTTATAAAATTTTTTATATATAATAAAAAAGCCAAAAAGAACGAAGAATTTCACTCAATTCTTCGTTCTTTTTGTTCTTTATTACCACACAAACGGTCATATTCTTTACATTTAATTTTGTAATCCATTTGTTGAGATAAATAGCGATAATACATATATGCTTGTTCATATTGAACAATTGGATTAAACATAGGGTCTTGATAAAAAGCATCATTTACCATATTAGGATTAAATGACATATTATCATAATTTGCAAAATTATTAAAATCTGTATTACGTTCCATTTTTAAAAATCACTCCTTTTTACAAAATTTATGATTTGTTTTATTTTCTTATGACTTAATTTTTTGTTTTCTTTTAAAAAGAAAACATAGAGAAAAACAAATTAGTATAAACAAAAAAGATATATTATAAGTATTTAATAAATAAGAATAATTAGCTAATTTATTTACATTTTGAGAAACAATAGGAGTAATATCAAAATGAAAAATGGGAAAAATGTTAATAAATAAATATGTTAAAAAGCAAGAAATAATCCCTTGAAGTATTTTTCCTAAAAAATATGATTTTATTGAAATATCTGATTTTGAAACTATACTAAATACTTGTAATAAAATACTAATTCCGCCAAAGCCAAGTAAAAAAGCACTAATTATAATATTAGTAGAAAGATTTTTATTTACTATATTACAACATAAATTTAAACCATTTGTTAATTCACAAATACCAGATGCAATACTTGTTATAAAGTTAGGAGAAATTCCAAGTGATTTAAAAACAGGTGATAGTAAAAAGAAAATTGTATTAAAAAAACCGCAATTGTTTAAAATAGAAATAATAACACTAAAAACAATTACAAATCCACCAATCATTACAACTGTATTAATAGCATTTATAATACTATCTGACAATATTTCACCTAAATTGGAAAAACAGACTAATTTATTTGATGAAATAGTATTTTTATTAATAGATATTTTCTCATTATCATTGTATTTCCAAAAACGAAACAAAAATCCAACAATAACACAACTAATTAAATGTGTTAAAAATAGTAAAATACCAATTTCAGGATTTCCAAACATAGATATTCCAACAGTCCCAATAATAAATAAAGGGCCTGAATTATTAGTAAAAGCAAGCAGTCTTTCAGCTTCTGCTTTTGTACATAATCCATCATTTCTAAATTTTGTAACAATCTTTGCGCCTACTGGATAACCACTAATAATTCCCATAATAAATGCATATCCACCAATTCCAGGAACATTAAAAATAGGGCGCATAAAGCGATTTAGGATATTTCCTAAATTTAAAATAATATTTGTATGTCCTAGTAATTCTGTTGCAATAAAGAATGGAAGTAGAGCAGGAACAACAGAATTTATCCATAATTGTAGCCCAGATTTTGTAGCTTGCAAATTTTGTTTAGAAAATATAACTAAGCATATAGTAAAAATAACAAATATAATTGGAAGAATATTTTTTTTAATTGATAAAAATATAAAACGTGGTTTATGTTTCATAAAAACTCTCCTAAAATAACTTTATTACAATATATGAAAAATGTGTTGTAATATGCATTAGGTTATGATATATTTGAATAAGGAAAAAATAGGAGGCTATTTTATGTGGGGAGATATTGCAATAGCATTCTTACTAGCTTTTATAACTGCATTTGTTGTAACGCCATATACAATTAAATTAGCAAAGAGAGTAGGAGCTATTGATTTACCAAAAGATGAAAGAAGAATTAATAAAAAGCCAATGCCAAGACTTGGAGGACTTTCAGTAATTGCTGGGTTTTTAGTATCAATTATATATTTAATTGCTATTTTAGGAATTGAGGGAAGCTTAGAATTAAATGGAACAGAACAATATTATCTTAAATTAATTGGTTTTTTTCTTGGTAGTTTGGTTATTATAATTGTATGTTTTATAGACGATGTAAAAGGACTGCCAGCACTTGTAAAATTGCTAGCACAGATTATAGCAGCAATTATAGTAATAAAAAGTGGAATTATTATAGAACATGTTAATATACCATTTTTAAATGGAGAAGGATTAACACAGTTAAATCAGGCATTTTCTATTATTTTAACATTAGGATGGATTGTTGGCATTACAAATGCAATTAATCTAATAGATGGATTAGATGGACTATCTTCTGGAATATCACTTATATCTTGTTTATCACTTTTAATTATTTTTTCATTAAATGATTCACCAATGATTGCAATTATTATGATAACAGCGCTTGCTGGTGCTTTAACAGGATTTTTACCATTTAATTTTAATCCAGCAAAAACCTTTATTGGTGACACAGGTTCTAATTTTTTAGGATTTTTATTAGCAGTTATTTCTATTTTAGGTGTTGCAAAAACTTATACTGCAATTGTTATTGTAGCACCACTTATAGTACTTGCACTTCCTGTATTTGATACAGTATTTGCTATTATAAGAAGACTTATTAAGGGAAAATCTTTAAAAGCAGTAGTTATGCCAGACAAAGGACATTTGCATCATAAAATGTTAAAAAAGGGATTTAGTCAAAAAGAAGCAGTATTAAGTTTGTATGGTATTAGTGCAACATTTGGTATGTTTGCAATTATATTATTAGAAAGTGGAATTTGGAAAGCATTATCCTTTGGATTAATTGTTATAGCAGTTATTGCACTTGGATACAAAAATATATTTAGATTAAGAGGAGGTGAAGAAATGTATAAATGTCTTGCTTGTGGATATGAATATAATCCAGAAATAGGAGATCCAGATAATGGAATTGCACCAGGAACAGCCTTTGAAGACTTACCAGATACATGGGTATGTCCATTATGTGGTGTAGGAAAAGATATGTTTGAAGAAGAATAAAAGGAAAAACAAAATAAAGGTTGGAAAATATAATTTCCAATCTTTATTAAAAGAGAGGAATAAACAAAAAATGGAAAATAAAGATAGAATTATTAAAATGTTAGCATATAATGGAAGAATAAATATAATATGTGCAAATACGACCTCTTTAGTAGAAAAGGCAAGAAAAATGCATGATTTAAGTCCAGTAGCAGTAGCAGCATTTGGAAGAACATTAACTATAACTGCATTAATGGCTGTAAATATGAAAAATGAAACTGATAAACTAACTGTTCAAATAAAAGGAAATGGTCCATTAGGAGGAATGGTTATTGTTTCTAATAATTTTCCTAAACTAAAAGGTTATGTTCATAATCCAACAATAGATTTACCATTAAAAAATGGCAAATTAGATGTAGGAGGAGCAGTCGGAAAAGAAGGGTATTTAAATATAATAAAGGATATTGGACTAAAAGAACCTTATATAGGAATGGTACCACTTATTTCTGGAGAAATTGCAGAAGATTTTGCATCATATTTTGCAACATCAGAACAAACCAATACAGCAGTAAACTTAGGAGTATTAGTAGACTGTAATGGTGTAAGAAAAAGTGGAGGATATATACTAACTCCAATGCCAGATGCAACCGAAGATGATTTATTTATTTTAGAAAACCGAATTAAAGAAGCAAAACCAATTAGTAAAATGTTAGATGAAAATATGAGTTTACTAGAAATTGCAAAAGACCTTACAGGAGATACGAATGTTCAAATAATAGAAGAAAATATTATGCCAATATATGAATGCGATTGTAGTAAAGAAAAAATAGAAAAAGGACTTATTACTATTGGTAAAAAAGAGTTACAAGATATTATTAATACACAAATAAATATTGAAACAGTATGCCATTTTTGTAACGAAAAATATACTTTTACGAAAGAGGAATTAGAGAAGTTAGTAGAAGATATCAAATAAAAAATATAATAAATACCAGTACGTTATTATACTGGTATTTATTATATGAAAATAATATAGTTATACTGTTTAACTTTATAATACATTTAAAATAACAGGTGCAACTTGTTTTTTTCTAGAAACTACACCTTCTAAAAATGACAAATTATTTTCAACTATTTTTGAGAATGCCTTCTCAAAAACGGTAGTATCTCCTAAAACAATAGCTTGTGAATTATTATTTATAATATCTGTAATTAAGAAAACAAATAAATTAGAACCATTTGTATTCATAAAATCACTTATAGCTTTTTCAATTAATTCTTTATTTTTTAATACATCCTCAATACAAGCTGTATTAACTTGTGCTACTTGAAATTTGAAGTTTCCATTTGAAAATTCTTTAGAATCTATATTAATTAATTCTTCTGGTGTAAAGTCACTTAAATCTGTTCCTGCTTTTAACATGTCTAATCCATACTCATTTATATTAATATTAGCTATATTAGCTAATTCTTCTAATGCTTTTTTGTCATGTTTGGTTGTTGTTGGTGATTTTAATAATAGGGTATCTGATATTATAGCAGAAAGCATTAAAATAGCTTCTTTTTTTTCAATAGTCATATTTGCAGATTTAAATTCTTCGAAAAGAATAGTACAAGTACAACCATATGGTTTTGCTAAATAATATAAAGGTTCTTTTGTTTGGAAATTAGCGATTCTATGATGGTCTATAACACATTGAATATTAGCATTTTCAATATTATCTATACTTTGTGCAAATTCATTGTGATCTACTAAAATAACAGATTGTCCATCTTCAATTCTTTCAATTAATTCAGGTGCTTTTATACCTAAATAATCTAAAACATATTTTGTTTCTTTATTAATATTTCCTAAACGAACAGCTTTTGTATTCCAACCGATTATTATAATCATATTTTTCTTGTACAAGACTAGAACAAATTGAATCTGTATCTGGGTTTTTGTGTCCAAAAATAAGTGCATTTATTTCTTCCATAATTAAATCTCCTTTTTTAAAAATCTATTTAATAATATACAAAAAAAACAATAAAAAATCAAGTTTTTACTATAAAAATGTTATAGTAAAATTGCACTTTCTAATCCCAATTTAATCATATTATTAAGTGAAGATTGTCTTTGGGCAGCAGTTGCTTTTTCATTATAATAGTATGAATCAACAACAGTTAATAAACAGCTTGCTTGTTTATTTAATATTTTTGCATTATAAAATAGTGCAAAAGCCTCCATTTCAGCACCTGTTATATGATATTTTTTTGGAATACGTTCTAACATTTTATTCATATTTGTCATATACCTATCAAATGCTTCTCCACATAGAGTATTTGCTTTTACTAATTCAATAGAAAGCATGCTAGATGCTTGTTCAATTTTATTGTTTAAAGATTGGCTTGAAGATATATAATGGCAATCTTCATTATTAAGGCTAAGTGCATAATTACTTTCAGTATAAGTATTATCTACTAAAACTAAATCAAATAGTTTTAAATCTTTAGTATACCCTCCACAAGAGCCAAGTCTAATAATGTTTTCAACATTATAATAATTATATAGTTCATATGAGTAAATTCCCATGCTTGGAATTCCCATACCGTGATGCCATAACAGTTAATTTTTTACCTTTATAAGTTCCAGTATAAGCATAAATATTACGAATAGAACTTACTAATTTGGCATTTTCTAAATATTGGTCTTTAATAAGTTTTGCACGAAGAGGGTCACCAGGCATTAAAACTGTTTTTGCAATTTCTTCAATTTTTGCTTCAATATGTGGTGTCATAATTACCTCCTTTTTTAATATTATATATTACATTTAGATTATTACTACATTTATGCAAGTTATATCTTTAAATATTAACTATTATACACCAAATATTATAAAACAGTCTAGAAAAATGTGACAAAATATGATAAAATATATAAATCTTAAAAAAAGGAGAAATATATGAAAATAGGATATATATCACTTGGTTGTAGTAAAAATTTAGTAGATACTGAAATGATGATAGGATTATTTGAAAAACATGGATTTGAGACTGTTAATAATCCTAATATTGCTGATATAATTTTAATTAATACTTGTGGATTTATTGAAAGTGCGAAACAAGAAGCAATTAACACTATTTTAGAAATGTGTGAATATAAAAAGAAAAAATGTAAGTATGTTATTGTAACAGGATGTTTAGTTAAAAGATATAAAGAAGAATTAAAAAAATATATACCTGAAGTAAACTTATGGATAGGTTGCAATGAATATAATAAGTTTTGGCAAGAGGTCATGATTGTATTGCAAAGGAATAACAATCAAAAAGATTATCTAAATTATCAAGAGCGAAAAATTACAACAGGAAATAAAACAGCATATTTAAAAATTGCAGAAGGTTGTAGTAATTTGTGTACTTATTGTGCAATTCCTATGATTAGAGGTCCATTTGTTAGTAGGAAAAAGGAAGATATAATAAAAGAAGCTAAAAAATTAGCTGATAATGGAATAGAAGAATTAATTGTTATTGCACAAGATACAACAAAATATGGAATAGACTTATATAAAAAGCCAATGCTTGCAATATTATTAAAAGAACTAGAAAATATTACTAATATTAAATGGATTAGATTTTTATATTCATATCCTGAAACCATTACAGATGAACTAATAGATGTTGTTAAAAATAGTAGTAAAATTTGTCACTATTTTGATATTCCAATTCAACATATTGCAAATTCAGTATTAAAAAGGATGAATCGAAATAGTAATGGAGAAAGTATAAAAAATGTAATTTATAAAATTAGAAAACAAATACCAGATGTTATAATTAGAAGTACAGTTATGGTAGGATTTCCAGGGGAAACAAATGAGAACTTTAGTGAATTATATGATTTTATAAAAGAGATTAAATTTAACAAATTAGGAGCATTTGCTTATTCAAAAGAAGATGGAACACCAGCAGAAAAATTAAAAGATCAAATTCATCATCAAACAAAAAAGAAAAGATACAATCAAATTATGGCGCTACAACAAGAAATATCAAAAAATAATTTGCAAGAAAGAATAGGAAAAGAGTATGAAGTGTTAATTGAGTCTATATCATTTGATGGAAAATATTATATAGGAAGAAGCTATATGGAGGTGCCAGATGTAGATGGAGTATTATTTATAAAAAAAGATAGAAATTATAAAAAAAGCATAGGAGAATTTGTGAATTGCAAAATTATAGGGATTCAAGATTATGATTTAATTGCAGAATTTGCAAAAGTAGACTTATAATAAAAAACATAAAGACATAGTTAGTATTATAAACTAAACTATGTCTTTATATTTTTTATAGAATTTATTTTATATAAAAATATTAATAGTTTTGTGCATTAATTTCAAAGAAAGATTTTGGATGTGCACAAACAGGACAAACTTCTGGTGCTTCTAATCCTACATGAATATGTCCACAATTACGACATTTCCAAATAACAATGCTTCCTTTTTTAAATACAGTACCATCTTGTATATTTTCTAATAATTTACGATATCTTTCTTCATGATGTTTTTCAACTTCACCAATTTGACGGAAACGATTTGCAATTTCTTTAAATCCTTCTTCTTCTGCTTCTTTTGCAAAGCGATCATACATATCAGTCCATTCATAATTTTCACCAGCAGCTGCATCTGCTAGATTTGCTTTTGTATCACCAATTCCATTTAAATATTTAAAATGAATTTTAGCATGTTCTTTTTCATTTTCTGCAGTTTCTAAAAAAAGTGCAGCAATTTGTTCATAACCTTCTTTTTTAGCAACACTAGCAAAATAAGTATATTTATTTCTTGCTTCTGATTCACCAGAAAAAGCTGCTTTTAAATTGGCTTCTGTTTTTGAACCTTTTAATTCCATAATTTCCTCCTTTATTAATAAAAATATATTTCCATATTATGACAATATAAATAAAAAGTCAATACACTATAAGAAAAATAAAGTATAAAAAAATGATGAAGATAATGTTGACATATAAAAATGTAGAGTATATAATATATCACTCAGTTGTAAAATAAAAAGGAGAAAAAAATGAAACAGTTAGATTTAGAAAAAGACAAAATAGGAAAATTATTAATGACATTTTCTGTACCATGTATTATTTCATTACTAGTAAATGCACTATATAATATGGTAGACCAAATTTTTATTGGATGGGGTGTAGGATATTTAGGAAATGGAGCAACAAATATTATTTTTCCAATTACAGTTTTATGTTTGTCATTTGCTTTAATGTTTGGAGATGGAACATCAGCATATTTAAGCCTAAAATTAGGAGAGAAAAAAGAAAAGGAAGCTGAAAAACGGAGTAGGAAATGGAATTATTGCATCAGTTATATTATCTATTATATTAGGTACTCTAATTTTTATATTTTTGCCAAGTTTAATTACTATATTTGGAGGAACACAAAATTTAAGAAATTATGCAATGGATTATGGCTATATTATTACTATTGGAATTCCATTTATGATGATAGGAATAACATTAAATTCAATTATAAGAGCAGATGGTTCACCTAAATATGCAATGATATCAATGCTTGCTGGAGCTATTTTAAATATTATATTAGATCCAATTGCAATATTTGTTTTTAATATGGGAATTAAAGGAGCAGCTATTGCAACAATAATTAGTCAAATAGTTACATTTATAATTAATATACTTTATATAAAAAACTTTAAGTCAGTTAAAATATCAAAAGATAGTTTTAAAATCTCAATTAATAAGATAAGACAAGTAGCAATGCTTGGAATATCATCATTTATTACACAAATGGCAATTGTTATTGTAATTACTGCAGAAAATAGATTATATAATTTATATGGCACAAACAGTAAATTTGGAACAGAAATTCCAATTACAGTACATGGAATCGTTATGAAAATTAATATGATATTAACAAGTATTATTATAGGAATTGCAGTAGGAAGTCAACCAATTGTAGGATATAATTATGGAGCAAAACAATATAATAGAGTAAAGCAGACATTAAAATGGGTATTGCTTTTGAGTACTATAGTATCAGCAGTATCATTTATATTATTTCAGACAATACCAGAAACTTTAATTAGTATATTTGGCTCAGGTGATGAATTATATAATGAATTTGCATGTTTAACATTTAGAATTTTCTTAATGCTAACAATATGTAATGGAATTCAAATTGCATCAGGTATCTTTTTTCAAGCAGTAGGAAAACCAATAAAATCAGCTTTTATTACATTATCTAGGCAAATTCTATTTTATATACCTTCAGCAATTATATTATCAAAATTTTATGGAGTAATGGGAGTTATATATGCAGGACCTGTAGCAGATGCACTCGCATTTACAATATCTGTAATATTATTAATTTTTGAGATGAAAAAATTAGATAAGCAATCAAATATAAAAGAGGATTAATTGTCAATAAAAAGAGCTTTTGCGATATATGGTAATACATCATTATAATCATACCATCCGAGACATTCTATAGCTATTTATCTCACCATTTGGATTTGATACATAGATTTTAGAAATATTATCTGTTGCAAGAAGTAGCATATAATGAGAAGATGTTGTCCATCTACTATCTGGTTTATTCCAAACACAAATTAGAATAGGCTTGTCATTATTTAGCCAATTAAAAATATAATCTTTTTGGAAATAAGAAGTATTATAAAGAAAATTAGAATTATTAAGTTTAAAATAATTTTCTAATTCAAATGACATAAGGTCACCGAGATAGGTGGTCTTTTTTATTAGGTGCATACTTTTTTCTTAAATCTTCTGGTGTGTAATTCATACTATAACCGACTTGCAAGTGTTGCAAGACATGTAATTCCACAACCATTTTCAGCCATAGTACCTCCCCAATAATAACGATTAGCCCAAGAACTATTACCATTTTGTTTATATTCTTTATAAGTTTTTCCATTAAATGTTGTAAAAGTAGTTACATATCCATCTTTTCCAGAAATAGATTTTTGTCCAATTCCCGAATAATTAGCATTACTAGAGACTGCAATAATATCTGTAGGAATATCATTTTGTAAAAATTTATTTTTTAAATAAAATCCACATAATAGAAAAATAACAATAACAATAATCAATTTTATGTATAAAGTTTTCTTCTTATTTCTTTTGTTTTTCATATCTTATTCACCTCAAAATGATTATACAAAAATTTTATAAGATATTTTTTAATAATTTATGAAAAAACGTTAAGATTTTCTTAAATTATAAAGAATTATATAAAAGATAAGGATTAAATAGGTAATATTTTGTTAAAAATAGAAAAAATTTATATAAATGAAACTTTTTCTAAAATATAATACACTAATAAAGTGAAAGGTGATAAAAATTATGAGTACTCAAGAAACATTAAAAAAATTTGAACAAATATATAATAAAACTTATAAAAATGTTTTAAAATATATTATTTCACATTGTAACAAATTAGATGATGTAAATGACATTATTCAAGATACATATACAGAATTTTATAAAAAACTAAAGAAAAATAAGAATTTTATATTAGAAAATGAACAATTATTTATAATTGGAATATCTAAAAATGTATTAAAAAGATATTATCGTTTTAAATATCAAGATATAAAAAACATTGTAGATATTGAAAATGAAAAAATAGAAATAGAATCCAATGTAGATATAGAATTGCAATTCATTACAAAAGAAAATGTAAATAAAGTTTGGGAAATGATAAAAAGAAAAGATATAAGAATAGCTAAAATATTTTATTTACATTATGGATTAGATATGAAAATAATTGATATAGCAAAAGAACTAAATTTAAGTGAATCAGCAGTTAAAAATTATATATATAGAACTATAAAAGAATTAAAAAATAACTTAGAAAAGGAGAGTGATTAAAAATGCAAGAAAATAAAATATTTAAAGAATTTCTTGAAAACACTTATAACAAAGATAAAAATTATAATTCTATTTGTTCTTATATAAAAGGAGGAATTTATATGAAAAAAAACTTACTAAATATTGCAGCAGTAATATTAACTGTATTAGTAATAGGAATATCAGCTCAAAATATATATGCAAAAATAGCTTGGAATATAGAATATAAGGAATATCAAAAAAGGAATGTAATTACAAGACAAATAGCAATAGATGAAAATAGTAAAGATGGATATATTGAAAATCTTAATATGGATTATACATATCAAGATAATATAGGTATAAAAATTAAATCACTTATAATTACAAATGATTACTGTCAAATTGATTTTGATACTAAACTAAATGAAGATATAAATAAAATTTCTTATGGATATGTAGTGTATGATGAAAATTATACTATATATGCCTGTTCTGAAAGGTGGTCTAAATCAAAAAACAATAAATCATATTTACAAAAATTGTATAAAGAATTAGGAATAAAAAATAATAAATCTAAAATATTAAGTAATTCATCTTGGCATGGAATTTCTAAAATAAGCATGACATCTAATATAGGATTTCCAAACAGTAAAAAATTATATATAAGAATATTTGACATTGGATATGACATATTTAAAGAAAATGGTAGTGTAGAGCAAATTGATTTATCAAACAGTGAGTGGCAATTTGAAATAGATGTACCAGAAAAATTTTATGAAAGAACAACAATACAATTAGTTCTTAAAAATGATGTAGAGGGAATTGTTATAAATAAAGCTGAATTAACGCAGACAGGTTTAGTAATAAAAGCAGATATAAAACAATTACGAGATTTTTTAATGAGTGGTAAAGATATGAAATCAGAGGATTATGAAAAATTAGAAAATGCAGTTTTTTATATATCTGATGGAAATGATAACATTTATAGAGCTACTAGTTTAGGAACAACAAATAAAGAAAATGAAATAAGTGCACGATTTGGTATAGGAAAAAAAGATTTAGATAAAAAAATATTTTTAAACGTTAGTTTAAATGATATTCAAGAAAAAGTGGAATTAGTACAAAAATAAAGAGGGTTATTGCCCTCTTATTTTTATACAAGAAAAAACCAATAAGGTGAAGCTGTAAACAAAGTTAATATTTATTATACCAATATATTCCATAAAAATGTAGTACACATACAAATTACTATACCACATATTGTTGGAAGTAAGAAAGATATAATAGTCCATTTCCAGCTACCAGTTTCCTTTTTAATTGTAAGTAAAGTAGTACTACATGGAAAATGTAATAATGTAAAAATCATAACATTAATAGCAGTTAAAAGAGTCCAACCATTTTGCAATAAAATTGTACCAATAGCATAGGTATCATCAAGGTCTACTAAACTACCGTTTTGCCATATAACTCATTAAAATAATAGGAAGAACAATTTCATTTGCGGGAATACCTAAAATAAAAGCAGTTAAGATGTAACCATCTAGTCCCATAAGTTTTGCAAAAGGGTCTAAGAATAATGCAATATGATTTAAAATACTTATTCCACAAAATTGTACATTTGCAAATAGCCAAATAACAATACCAACAGGAGCAGCAACAGCAATAGCTCTTCCAAGAACATATAAAGTCCTATCTAACAAAGAACGAACAATAACCTTACCAATTTGAGGTTTTCTATAAGGAGGTAATTCTAAAATAAAAGAAGAAGGTAATCCTTTTAATATTGTTTTAGATAATATTTTAGATATTACTAAAGTTAAATAAATGCCAAGTAAAATAATCAATAATACTGTAAAAGTAGATAACAAAGAAGCCTTAAAACCAGAGGCTATACTACCAATAAAAATGCTAGCAACCATAATTAAAAAAGGAAATCTGCCGATTACAAGGAACAAAAGCATTTGTAATAATTGCAATTAATCGTTCACGTGGAGAATCAATAATTCTACATCCAACAACACCTGCTGCATTACAACCAAATCCCATGCACATGGTAGTAACAAGCTGGTTGTTTTGGAAAGTGCTGATAGATGTG
>CANAQC010000010.1 GCA_947363765.1 uncultured Clostridium sp.
AAGTAAAGAAAAAATGAATTTTTTTCATAGAATGAAAATTGCAGTTAAAGATTTTGAATTATATGGTATTTTAGCTTCTGAAAGATTAGTAAAATCCATAAAATATTTTTTAATATTAATATTAATTTTTACTATATTTGTTACAGCAGTTTTTACATATCAATTTGGTGTTGGTATAAAACAGGCAATTTCATACTTTAATGAAAATATTGCAGAAATTTCATATTATCAAGGAGATTTAAGTATAAACGATGGACAAAAGCTTGAAATAAAAAATAATAATTTTATTTTACCATATATTCTTATAGATACATCTGCAAATGAAGAAGATATGAAAAAATATGAAGAAGATATACAAATGTATACAAATGGAATTATAATACTAAAAGATAAAATTATATATAAAAACGAACTACTTAGTCAATTACAAATATATAATTATAAGGAAATTACAGATATTTATGGAATAACAGAATTTAATAAACAACAAATAAATAACTTTATCAATCAAGTAAATGAAATATCATTATATACTAGCTTTTTTATTGTAATGTTTATATATTTATATATAATATATGTATGTACTACATTTGTAGATATTATGATGTTAGGTGTACTTGGATTTATAGTAGCAAGAATTATAGGAATTAAAATGAGATTTAAGGCAAGTTTCAACATAGGAGTATATGCCTTAACACTACCAATTATATTAAATTTAATATATATTATTATAAATTCTTTTACAAATTTTACAATACAAAATTTTCAATGGATGTATAGAACCATTTCTTATATTTATGTAATTGTAGCAATTTTAATGATAAAAACAGACTTTATTAATCAACAAATTGAATTACAAAAAATATTAGAAGAACAAGAACGAGTAAAAAAACAAATGCAAGAAGAAAAGGAAGAAAATAAAAAAGAAGAAAAAAAAGAAAATGATGACTCAAAAGATGAAAATACAGACCAAGACGATAAACCAAAAGAAAATCCATTACAAAAAAAGAATAGAGATAATAACTTAGGTAATGATGGTCTAGCTCCACAAGGAATAAAAGATTTACCCAATAATCAATAATAAGGAAGGAAAACAAAAATGGACAAAAAAGAAAATGGAAAGAAGAAAAATTTAAAGCAATATTATATATTAATTACAATAGCCAGTATTATTATTGTTATAGCACTTTGTATTGGACTATGGATAATAAATAACAAAAATCAAAATAGTGAACAAAATCTTGCTTATACAGATTTAATTAAACAAATAGAAGCAGAAGAAATTGAAAAAATTGAAATGACAGTAGGAAGTACAACTGCTAAAATAAAAGTAAAAGGTGAAGAAAAAGAAAAAACGACAATTGTACCAAGTACACAGGCTTTTGCAGAATTTATTCAAGAAAAAGCAAAACAAGGAACAGAAATAGAATTTAATCAAAAACAACAAAGTGTTTTTTTAAAAATACCAAGTGTATTATTTAGTATGCTTCCAACAATTGTAATGCTTGCTTTATTTATTTTGGTATTTAAAATGCAAGGTCTTGGAGAAAAAGGAAAAGTATATGGTGGAGAGGAAAATAAGACAGATATTCGTTTTAAAGATATTGCAGGATTAGAAGAAGAAAAGAATGAATTAATTGAAATAGTAGATTTCTTAAAAGAACCAAAACGTTTTTACGATATGGGGGCAAAAATTCCCAAAGGAATTTTATTATATGGAAAACCAGGAACTGGTAAAACTTTAATTGCAAAAGCAATAGCAGGAGAAGCAGGAGTACCTTTTATTTCAATGAGTGGTTCTGAATTTATTGAGATGTTTGCAGGTCTTGGAGCATCTCGTGTAAGAAAATTATTTGAAAAAGCAAGAAAACTTTCTCCATGTATTGTATTTATTGATGAAATTGATGCTATTGGTTCTAGAAGGACAAGTCAAAGTGGAGCAGAATCTGAAAATAATCAAACTCTAAATCAACTATTAGTAGAAATGGATGGATTTGAAACCAATCAAACTATAATTGTACTTGCAGCTACAAACCGTCCAGAAATGTTAGATAAAGCATTACTTCGTCCAGGAAGATTTGATAGACAAATTACAATTAATCCACCAGATGTACGTGGTAGAGAAGAAATCTTAAAAATACATTCAAAAGAAAAGAAATTTGCTGAGAATGTATCATTAAAAAGTATTGCAGAAGATACAGCGGGATATACAGGAGCAGAACTTGCAAATATTTTAAATGAGGCAGCAATTATAGCAACAGTAAATCATCATAATGAAATTCAACAAGAAGACATAGAAGAAGCTATTAAAAAGGTAATGGTAGGATTACAAAAAAAGGCTAGAGTTATTTCAGAAAAAGAAAAAAAATTAACAGCATATCATGAAGCAGGACATGCTATAGTAGGAAGATTTTTACAGACCTCAGAGCCATTAAAAGAAATATCTATTATTCCAAGAGGAATGGCAGGAGGATATACTATGTATAAATCAAATGAAGATAAATTCTACAAATCAAAAACTGAATTAGAAGAAAGACTAATAGGATTACTTGGTGGAAGAGCAGCTGAAAAATTAGCATTAAATGATATTTCAACAGGGGCAAGAAATGATATACAAGTAGCAACAGATATTGCAAAAGAAATGGTAACAGCATATGGAATGAGCGAAAAATTAGGACCAATTTCATTAGAAAATAATGATAATCTAAATATGTTTGGAGAAAGCATTGAAGATGTGATTGGTGTAGAAGTAAAAACATTAATAGATATAGCATATGTAAAAGCACAAGAAATATTAAAATCAAATTTGGATAAACTAGATACAGTAGCAAATATGCTTTTAGAAAAAGAAACTATTACATCAGAAGAATTTGAAGAAGTATTTTAATATATATATATATAATAAGCAGTATTGTTATAATAAATACTGTTTATTTTTTTATAATATTATAAACTATAGGACAACATAAAAATTTATATTATTATCATAAAATTTCGGAAAATGTTGACAATAAAAATATGGTTATATAAAATGAGACAAGAGAAGATTATATTATTAAACATAAGAAAAGGAGAAAAAATATTATGAAAAGAAGAAATAAAGGAATTACATTAATAGCACTAATAATAACAATAATCATAATGTTAATATTATGTCGGAATAGTATTAAGTTTAACAATAGGAGAAAATGGAATAATAAAAAAGGCAACACAAAGTGGAATGGCATATGAAGAATCAAAAGCAAGAGAAAAGTTAAATTTAGCACTATTAGATTTAAATTCTAAAAAACTAATAGAAAATAAACGTAATGCTTTATTAGAAGAACTAATAGAGATAGAAGAACAAGGAATATATGTACAAATTGAATTTGATAATAAAGTAGAGATATTTACGGAAAATGAAAAAGGTCAAAAATATGCAATTGCAATAGTAGATGGATATAAATTTAAGGTATATGAAAATTTACAAATTGAATTAATAGGAAATATAGATGAACCCGAAAAAGAAAAATTAGATTATATACAAGATGGATTAGTAGTATTATATGATGGAGAGAATAATACAGGAGAAGGGCATAGTAACAATGTAAACAAGTGGAAAAATATAGCATCAAATAAAGAAGAAAATGATGGAAGATTAATAAATGTAAATTATAATGAGAAAAGTCGGATGGACTAAAAACTCATTAATAATAGATGGAATTGATGATTGGGTACAAATGCAATATTTATATTATGAAAATATGACAGTAGAAATTGTAGCAAAACCATTAGATATAAACACAACAAAAACACAGTATTATATAGCAAATATGGAAAATGGAGGAATAGGAATTAGAAAATCTTCACAAGGATATAACACAGGAGTGTATTATATAGGAGGAATTTATGAAGGAATAAGTTCAAAAGAAAGTGCAAATATAGGACAAATATATTCAATGTCTGTTGGATATAATGGAACTAATATGTATTTTAAAGAAAATGATAATATATATAAAACTGTAAAAACAGGAAATGCTACATCTCCAAGTGATTGGACAGTATTTGCAATTGGAACAAACCCAAAAGGAACAACAGAAGGATTAGCTAGTACTGTAGCAAGAAGTAATATAGAGATATATTCAGTAAGAATATATAATAGATGTTTAACAGATGAAGAAATACAACACAATTATAAAATTGACAAACAGAGATTTAAAATTTAATTAATAAAATATTATTAAAAATAAGAAAAGGAAAAAATATTATGGGAAAAACAAACAAAATAAGTATAAAAAATGTAGGAGAAAATTTTATATATAACAATGGGATTACATTAATATCACTTATAGTAACAATAATTATTTTATTGTTACTAGTAGGGATTACAATAAACATATTTATGAATAGCGGAATATCTGAAAATGCAAAAATGGCTAAATTTGCCACTAATTTTAGAGAAGTAGAAGAAAAAACTAATTTATATATTATGGATAAAGAAATAAATGAAGTCATTAAAAAAGATATTTCTATACCAAATAATTTAGAAATATTTCCAATTACTACAAAACTAAATGATATAGAAAAAGAAGTTATAACAAATAAAATTACTACTTTAAAAACAAAAATGGAAGAATTAACAGGTAAAAAAATAGAAGAATTGAATCTATATTGGATAGATAAACAACAAATAGGAGTAAATAAGAAACATAAATATATAATCGATATAGACACAAGACAAATTTACGATTATGAAGGAGAAAAAATATATAAAAAAATGTGGCATACTTTAGATTCTCAAGTAGAAGAAGAAAGAATACCAGGAGAGATTTATATTAATATAACTCCAAACACACTTTCTATAGTAAAAAAAATAAACATTGATTATGGTGATTATGGTAAAGAAAAGCAGTATAAAATAGGTGCAAATAATACAAAATGGGAATCTTATGTAGGAGAAATTACATTAACAGCCGAAGAAATTATAAAAAATAATTTAAGAAACGAAGATGGGACAGTAACCATATATGCAAAAGGTAAAAAGGAAGACAATCAAGAAAATATTAAAGAGAAAATAATATATAATATAGACTTAGGAACATTAGACCAACCTATTATAAATATAGATGCAAAACCAATATTATATTCTAGTGGTGTTAAAGTAAATACAAAAATAGATATAGTTTATGATAAAACAGAGGGAGTACAAAATTATTATAGCTTAGATGGTGGTATAAATTGGAATTTATATAATGGAATAATACAAACAGATAATGATATAAATGAAGTAAAGGCGAAAAGTATAAAAAATTCTGGGCTAGAAGTACGGCTCAACAAAAGAAGTAGTAGTTAACGAAGGTTTAATAGGTAAAAAAGCATATGATGGTGAGTATAATACAAAATTTACAGTAAAAACATATGAAAGTGCCGAAATGGAAGTAGATCAAAGTGCTTGGAATGAAATGTTAAAATTTAGAATAGAATGGTATTATGCACAAATACAATTTTTAGATAAAGATAAAAATGTATTATATACATCACCAATTCCAGGAATAACTAATGGAATATTAGATGTAGAAACTCTAATATTAGAAAATACAAAGTATATTAAATTATATTGTAGTTCATCTGGTGGAGATGGAGCATGTCTTACAGAAATTCAAATAGTGCAAGAACCGCAAATTGCATTAACAGATTATTTACCTAAATTAACTAATATAGGAGTAGAACAACCATATAGTATGGCTAATATTAATTATTCAAAATCAACCAAACAAAAACTATACAGTTTAGATAATAAAAACTGGTTAGAATATATAGGAGAAGTTAAAGTAGAAGTAGGTCAGACAATATATGCAAAAGGCATAAATGAAAAAGGAGAAGAATCAAATGTGTCTAATAAAACTGCGCTAATGCGTAAAGATGCTATGGGAGAAGGAGCATATGATGGTGATTGGTCTAAAGGGATTTCAGTTTGGTATGATGATACTGCATGGATGGAAGTCGATAATAATGTTTGGAATTTAACATTAAGATTCAAATTGGGATGGATGAGAGCAAGTATACAATTTTTAGATAAAGATAAAAAGATATTATATACATCACCAAACCCAGGAGTATCAAATGGAGTATTAGATACACAAGCATTAATTCCAGAAAACACAAAATATATTAAATTATATCGTAGTAGTACAGATGGAGATGGAGCATATTTATATGAATTAGAAATTAAAAAATAAAAATACTATTATAATTAAATAAAAAGGTGAGAAAAATGCAATATTTAGATACATTAAATGAAGAAATAAGAAAATATTTTCAAATATTATCAAATGAGTTTCCAGAATTTTTAAATGATTATATAAATACCGAAGAAATGAAAAAACAATCTAAAATTAGTGTTAGTTGTGGTACTATATATTCCAAGATGTATAATAAAATATGGTATTCTAGTTTAGATCATAGTGTAGCAGTGGCTTTAATTATTTGGAATTTTACCAAGAATAGAAAACAAACTCTTTCTGGATTATTTCATGATATTGCAACACCTGTATTTAAACATACGATTGATTTTATGAATAAAGATTATGAAAAGCAAGAATCAACAGAAGAATTAACTACAAAAATTATTAGCAAATCAAAAAAAATAATGGATTTATTAAATAGAGATGGAATAAGTATAGATGAAATTTCTAATTATCACATATATCCAATAGCAGATAATGATACTCCTAGACTTTCAAGCGATAGGTTGGAATATACCTTTTCAAATGGATTAGGAGCAGTAGAAAAAATATGGAATTTAGAAGATATTAATGAAATATATAGAGACATTAGGATTTTTAAAAATGAAGATGGTATTGAGGAATTAGGATTTAAAAATAAAGAGATTGCAGAAAAATTTGTATATACAATGAGTAAATTATCTCAAATGTATATAAGAGAAAACACAGTATATTCAGTGCAATTTTTAGCAGATATAATTAAGAAAATGTCTGAGAAAAATATTATTAATATTGACGATTTGTATAGCTTATCAGAAAAAGAAATAATAGAAAAAATAGAAAATTGTAATTATGACAATATTGCTGAATGTTTTAATATTTGGAGAAATGCTACTAAAGTAAATACAAGTGATACATTACCAATAAACAAATATTTTGTTAGTATAGAAAAGACGAAAATAAGATACATTAATCCATTAGTACAATATAATGGTGGATGTGAAAGAATTTATAATATTTCAGAAAGTGCAAAACAAGATATTGAAAAGATATTGAATTATAAAACTGCAAAATATACATATCTAGATTTTCAATTTTAATGTTAATAATAATTAAATACTATAGAAAAAGGTATATTAAATATACAAACAATAGCTACTATTTTAATTATATTACTACATGGAAATAGACTATTAAAATTATAGTCTAAACATTGGCTCATTTTATACAAAAATCAAAAAGAATACTTGAAAAGTATTCTTTTTTGATATAGAATACGTTGTGTAGTGTATAGATTATATAAAAAAGTGGCAAATTAAAATAAAACTTTATGGAGGTGACAAATGATAACACTAGAAAATGTTAAAAATAATAAAGAAGTGCAGGCACTTATTGAAGGTACGCAAAAACAATTAAATGTATTAGGATATACAGAGCACTCTACAAGACATATTAGTATTGTTTCAAAAAGAGCATCAGATATTTTAGAAACATTTGGATATAGTAAAGATAGAATAGAACTTGCAAAAATTGCAGGATATTTACATGATATTGGAAACTGTGTAAACCGTGTTGACCATGCACAATCAGGAGCATTACTTGCTTATAATATTTTAAAAGATATGGGAATGAATGACAAAGACAGAATAGAAATTATGATGGCAATTGGAAATCATGATGAACAAACAGGAACAGCAGTAAGTGATATTTCAGCAGCACTTATTTTAGCAGATAAATCAGATGTGCATAGAGATAGAGTAGTAAATACTAATATTGCTACATTTGGAAAACACGATAGAGTGAATTATGCAGTAACTCATACAAGATTAGATTTAGATAAAGAAAATAAAAAAGTTATATTAAACATTAATATTGATACTGAAATTTGTCCAGTATTAGACTATTTTGAAATATTTATGGATAGAACTATGATGAGCAAGTACGCAGCAAAATACTTGGGAGTATGGTTTGAACTTGTTATTAATCAAACAAAATTGTTGTAATAATAATTAAAAAATTAATTTAAAAAATTTAAGGAGGAAACAATGGAAAAAAACATTTTAAGAAAAATTTTAGGAGTAGTAGTAATAATTGCTATTTGTCTTATTTCTTTTGTAGGTATTTATGAAAGACAAGGAAATACGATGGTAAATATTTTACCAAATTATCAATTAGGAATGAATTTAGATGGTTCAAGGAGTGTAAAACTATCTGTTAGTGACCATACACATGAAATAATTTATGATGCAGATGGAAATATATCAACAGACGGAACAAATGAAGATGGTTCTTTAAAAGAAGGATATACAAAAAAAGACGAACCTGTTAATAAAGAAGAAATGTTAAATACAAAAAATTATGAAACTAGTAAGGAAATTATAAAAAAACGTCTAAAAACTATAAAAGTAAGCCAATACATAATTAGGCAAAATAAAGAAAATGGAGAAATAGTAATAGAACTTCCAGAAAACATGCGGAACAGATCAAATTATATCTAATCTTTCATATATAGGAAATTTTGAAATAAAAGATTCTGAAACAGATGAGGTATTATTAAACAATAATGATGTAAAAAGTGCAGATGCTATGTATGGAAGCAATGATACAGGAACGAGTGTAGTTTTAAATATAGAATTTAATAAAGAAGGAAAGAAAAAATTTGAAGAAGTTACTAAAAAATATATTCAGTCAACAAATGAAGAAGGAAATTCTGTAACAAAACAAATTAAACTAGAATTAGATGGAGAATCACTAATAGAAACATATTTTTCAGAAACAATTACAACAGGAATTTTACAATTAACAATTGGTAGTTCAAGTAATACTAATACACAAGATTTAAACACTTATATGAATCAAGCTACTAATATAGCATCTTTAATTGATAGTGGAAAAATGCCACTTGAGTATGAATTACAAGACAATACATATTTAAAAGCAACAATTACTAAAGATATGCAAATAGTAGTATTTTTAATTGTCCTTAGTGTTATTGTAATAGGATGTATTTATTGGATTATTAAATACAAAAAAAATGGAATTTTTGCAAGTATTGGATATATAGGATTAATAGCTTTTGCATTATTAGCTATAAGATATACAAATGTTATAATTTCAATAGAGTCAATAATATCAGCAATTATATTATTAGTTACAAACTATATAATAATGACTCATGCTATAAAACAGTTTGAGAAAAATGATATATCAAAAAAAGAAATTATTAAAACTACTTATAAACATTATACAAGTAGCTTAGCTATATTATTAATAATAGCTATTGTATTTACTTTTACAAATTGGTTACCAATTGCAAGTATGGGTATGGTACTATTTTGGGGATTATTCGTTTTAATTATATATAATTATGTAATTATGAATGTATTACTAGAAGTAAAAAAAGAAAAACAATAAAGGTGGGAAAATAATGAAAGAAAAATTATTAAATAAAAAAATAATATATATAGCATCAGTTATTGTTATTATATTAGGAATTATAGTAACTTGCATATGGAAGACAAATGTAACATTATTAGATACAAATCATACAAGAATTGATATATATATTGGTAAAGATCATAATAAAGAAGAAATAGAACAAATTGCAAAAGATACATTAGGAACTAAAAAAATAATATTTCAAGAAATTGAAACATTTAATGATTCAATTGCAATTCATGTAAAACAAGCAAATACAGAACAAATAGAAGCATTAAAAAGTAATATAGCTCAAAAATATGAAATAGAAGATACTGAAAATTTAATAAAAATAACTAATATAGGAAATGTACGTATTAGAGATATGATTGAGCCATACATTGTACCAATAATAATTGCTACAATAATAATTAGTATTTATATAGGAATTCGTTATTTTAAATTAGGAATTGTTAAACAAGTATTAATATTATTACTTCGTTTATTAGTATCAGAAGCATTACTTTTAAGTATTATTGAAATTACAAGAATTCCAGTAGGAACATATACTATATTATTAGCAATTTTAGTATATATAGTAGTAATAATTTTTACAATAATAGGATATGAGAATCAATTAAACATAGCAAAAGATAAGAAAAAGCAAAAATAAGGAGGAACTTTTATGATAGATTCAATGGAGAAAATTGTTAATTTATGTAAATCAAGAGGATTTGTATATCCAGGTTCAGAAATTTATGGAGGACTTGCAAACTCTTGGGACTATGGACCACTTGGAGCAGAACTTAAGAAAAACATTAAAGATGCTTGGTGGAAAAAATTTATAACTCAAAACAAATATAATGTTGGAATTGATGCATCAATTATAATGAATCCTCAAGTATGGGTAACTACTGGTCATGTTGGAGGGTTTTCAGATCCATTAATCGATTGTAAAGCTTGTAAAACAAGACATCGTGCAGATAAATTAATTGAAGAATGGGCATTTAAAAAAGGAAAGGATATGGCAGGTTTAGATGCTTGGACAAATGAACAATTAATACAATACATAAAAGAAAACAATATTTGTTGTCCTAATTGTGGTAAAATGGATTTTACCCAAATAAGACAATTTAACTTAATGTTTAAAACCTATATGGGAGTGACAGAAGATGCAAAATCTGAGGTTTATTTAAGACCAGAAACTGCACAAGGAATGTTTGTAGATTTTAAAAATGTATTAAGAACAACAAGAAGAAAAATGCCAATGGGAATTGGACAAATGGGACGTTCTTTTAGAAATGAAATTACACCAGGAAACTTTATATTTAGAACAAGAGAATTTGAGCAAATGGAATTAGAATTCTTTTGTAAACCAGGAACAGATTTACAATGGCATAAATATTGGAAAGAATTTTGTAAAAATTGGTTATTAGAACTAGGAATAAAACAGGAGAATTTAAGATTAAGAGACCATGCAAAAGAGGAACTATCATTTTATAGTAATGCTACTACAGATATAGAATTCTTATTTCCATTTGGTTGGGGAGAACTATGGGGAATAGCAGATAGAACAGATTATGATTTATCAAGACATATGGAAGCATCAAAAGAGGACTTAACATATCAAGACCTAGAAACAAATGAAAGATACATCCCATATTGTATTGAACCAGCTGTAGGTGTAGATAGAATATTTTTAAGTATGATTTGTAATGCATATGAAGAAGAAGAAATAACAGATGGAGATATTCGTATAGTATTACATCTACATCCTGTACTTGCACCATATAAAGTAGCAATACTTCCATTATCTAAAAAACTAAGTAACAAAGCACAAGAAGTATATGAAAAACTTGCAAAAAAATTTATGTGTGATTATGATGAAGCAGGCTCAATTGGAAAACGCTATAGAAGACAAGATGAAATAGGAACACCATATTGTGTAACAATTGATTTTGATACATTAGAGGATAATACAGTGACAATTAGAGACCGTGATACAATGGAGCAAATAAGAATAAATATTGATGAAATAGTAAATTGGATAGAAGAAAAAATAGAATTTTAAAAAATATGTTAACAAATAGAGAAAAATGTTATATAATAGTATTTATAAATTCAATAAAGAACTTGTAAATATTAGGAGGGTTATTTTAAAATGCGGAATGAAAAAAAATATTCAAGACAACGTATATTAATTTCAAATTTAAAAAAGGAAAAGATATGGATTGAAATATATGTGGAGGGGAAACTATTAGAAGAGATACTACAAAAAGGAAAAAAAGGAATAACGGATTACTTAAATGATATAGGTCACAAATATCCAAATGAAACACTAGATAAGTGGATAGAAAGGACAGAAAGTAAATGTAATGTAAAGATTGAAAAGATAGAAGGACCTCCAATTTCTATAATAAACTATAAACCTGAAGAGGGAGTGAATTATTTAAAAGTAACCAAAAAGTCCTAATAAATAGGCAAATTGGGGAAACACAAATAGTGTTTCCTTTTAATTATTATATAAATCATTTTCGTACAAATCTTCTATATAAACATCTTTTTCTTCAAAATTA
Source organism: uncultured Clostridium sp. (assembly GCA_947363765.1). Taxonomy (GTDB): domain Bacteria; phylum Bacillota; class Clostridia; order TANB77; family CAG-508; genus RGIG8482. Next base: position 12,197 of record CANAQC010000010.1, read on the forward strand.
TCTATAAAACTTACCTTTGCAATATTATCATGAACTTCTTGTACCCAAACAGGCCTTTCATCATAATAAACATCAATTTTTTCTTTATTATTTAACATATTGTGTAATCTTTGTAAATTCATATAGTTTGTACCTCCTAAAATAATATTTATTATTTAAATTATATCCGCAAGACAAGAAAAATATACCAAATATAAGTTGATTTTAAAAAATCACTATGATACAATCATAAGAAAATAATAGAACAAAAGATATATAAAGGAGAAACAATGGAAGAACAAAAGAAATTAGCTTTAAAAAATAAATTAAATATGAAATTATATCCATTTTATAAAATGATTGCATCAGATGTGTTGTTCTTTAATGCTGTAAAAGTGTTATTTCTGACACAAGTAAAGGGAATATCAAATGCAAATGTAGTTTTTATGGAAACAATTTACGCATTTTTTAAATTAATATTGCAAGTTCCTATGACAGTAATTGTTTCTAAACTGGGAATTAGAAAAAGTATTATTATAGGAAACATATTTTGGATTTTAGAATTGGTATTAATTATGTTTGCTAGAAACTATTTTATGATTATATTATCACAATTATTATCATCAATTGCTTGGTCTTGTAAAACAATATCAGAGACCCCAATGCTAAATACATCTGTACCAGAAACACATGTAAAAGGAAAGATATTTTCAAAAATAGAAAGTAAAGGGTATTCAATGTACTGCTATATTTCTGCAATAACTACAGTACTTGCAGGATTTTTGTATGAAGTAAATACATATATTCCAATTATGCTTGCTATTATATTTATACTATTTGCCTTAATCGTTTCTATAAACTTTATACCAATAGAAAAACAAGAAAAAAAAGAGGATACAATAAATAAAAATCTGAATGAAGTAAAAGAAGCTATAGTCTTTATTCTTAAATCTCCACGATTAAAAAGTTTATTATTAATGTTAGGATTTATGTGGGGAATAATATGTTTATTTGGAACTTATCAAACTACTTTATTAAAAGATATTAAAGTACCTGCTAAATACATAGGAATAATATTAGCATTACTGGATATAGTACAAGGAATATCTTCAACAAAAGCAAATTATTTTAATGAAAAACATAAAAATAAGTCATTAACTTATATTGCAATTAAAATGTCAATAGGAATTGTAATTGCAGGAGGAGTAGTAATAATTGGATTATCTAGGATACCACAAATTGCTATTATTATATTAACATATATTTTAAGAATGTCTGATAAAGGAGTATACCAAATTATTAAAAAACGATATATGGGGAATTTTATGACACCAAAAATGTTAACCAAAATATATGCTACCTATAGTATGATGGCAAGTTTATTTAGAATGATTATAGGAGCAATTGGTTCATACTTATTAACATTTATGACAATTGAATATGCTATGGTAATAGTTGGAATTTTAGCTACAATAGTAACTTTGATATTGTCAAAATATATGAAACCAAGGATTGGATTAAAACTAGAAGAATATACGAAAAAAGATATAGCCTATATATAGATTTTAGTAAATATATAAAATGTATTGAATAATATAAAGAACAATAAGAAAGGACGAGAGAGTGTGAAGATTACATATGAAAATGAAATAATAGAAATAAAAGAACGGAACAACAGTATACCAATTACTAAAAAAAGAAATAGAAAATGCCAAAACAGAAGTAATTGCTTGTAAAGTCAATAATGAAGTAAGAAGTTTAAATTTAAAATTAACTAATGATGCAAAAGTAGAACTAATTGATTTAAATTCAAAAGACGGAATGATGATATATATAAGAGGTATAATGTACATTATGTCAAAGGCATTAAATGAGTTATATCCAAATGCTCTTTTAACAGTAAATTATCAATTATCTAATGCTATGTTTTGTGAATTAGATAATATGAAAATAACAGATGAAATGATACAAAAAATTCATAAAAGAATGGAAGAAATTATTGCACAAAATCTAGAAATTAAAAAAGTAAAAATGACTGCAGAAGAAGCAAAGAAATTTTATGATAAAGAAAAAACACTAAAAGGAAAAATTCAAATTGACCAAGAGACTACTTATGGAGCATCATTATATTATTGTGAAGACTATTTTAATTATTTTTTTGGTGTTATGCCAATATCAACAGGTTATACAAAAGTATATGATATTGTAAAATATCACGATGGTTTTATTGTACGTTATCCAAATTGGAAAACACCCAATAAACTAAGTCCTTTTGTGGAAAATAAAAAATTAGTATCAACATTAGATGAGTACGAAGACATATATAAATTAATAGGGATTAATACAATATATAAATTAAACAAAGAAGTAAAAAAGGATAAAGCACAAGATGCTATATTACTATCAGAAAGCTTACATGAGAAAAAAATAGCTGAACTTGCAGATAACATTACAAAAGATAAAAAAATAAAAGTAATACTAATTGCAGGTCCATCTTCTTCTGGAAAGACAACATTTGCAAAGCGTTTAGGAATTCAATTAAGACTAAATGGTTTAAAACCTGTAACTATTTCAGTAGATAATTACTTTGTAGAACGAGAGGATAATCCAAAAGATGAATTTGGAAATTATGATTTTGAATGCATAGAAGCATTAGATGTAAAACTATTTAATCAACATTTGGTAAAACTATTAAATGGAGAAGAAATAGAGATTCCAACTTTTGATTTTACAATAGGACATAAAAAATACAATGGAGAAACAATGAAACTAAAACAAGATGAAATTTTAGTAATTGAAGGAATTCATTGTTTAAATGATAAACTAACAAATTCTATTTCAAAAGAACAAAAATATAAAATTTATATAAGTGCATTAACTGTGTTAAACATAGATTATTACAATCGTATTTCAACTACAGATACACGCTTAATTAGGAGAATTGTAAGAGATAATCAATTTAGAGGTTATAGTGCAACACATACAATTAAAATGTGGTATTCTGTAAATCGTGGAGAAGAAAGGTATATATATCCATATCAAGAAGAAGCAAATAGTATGTTTAATTCCTCTCTTATTTATGAATTAGGTGTACTAAAAGATTATGCACTTCCACTACTAAAAGAAATAAAAAATACACAACCAGAATATGCGGAAGCAACTAGACTAATTCGTCTTTTAAGTTATTTTGATTCTATACCACAAGAAGCAATTCCTAAAACTTCGTTAATTCGCGAATTTATAGGCGGAAGTTTACTTGCAGATTAAAATATAATTTTAATTAGAAATACTACTTTTATTAATAATAAATATATAAGACAAAAATGTAATAATTTTACAAAAAAGAAAGGGAAGTAATATGTTAAGCAAATTTACCGAGATAGATGAAGAATTTATATGCGAAAACTGTGGTAAAAAAGTTTCAAAATTAGGTTATTCATGCCGTAATCATTGTCCATATTGTTTACATTCTAAACATGTAGATATAAATCCAGGAGATAGAATGGAACAATGTCATGGAGATTTATATCCAATTGGAATTGAGACAAATTCAAAAAAGGGATATGTTATTATATTTAAATGTGAAAAGTGTGGTAAGATTAGGAAAAACAAAATAGCAAAAGATGATGATATGGATATAATAATTAAGTTAAGTAGTAAACCAATATAGTATGAGTAAATATAATTCATTAAATTACTTTTGTAAAAAGGTCTTGACAAATTATAAAATTTGTTAATGCAAAGAAAAAACATTATAAAATAAAAATCTTTCATGATTGAAAGATTTTTATTTTATAATAAGGAAAATTCATAACAAATTATTTTATATAAAAATTTTACTTTTTATACATCTCTTATAAAATTAGCATTAGTAAAATCTTTCCCATCAAACCTCTTTCCTAATTTAACAGTTTCAATAATATTATTAATTTGTAATATATTTTCATCTAATATATCGATTCTAACCGAATCTATTGGCAAATTAGAAAAATCTAAAGATGTAATTTTACTATTATAAATAGTATTAATTGTTTGAAGATTATCTGATAAAATCCTAAAACGAAATCCTAACCTATCTTTTAAGTAATAATTATTTTTACTTTTACAAAGTGATTTGCAATTTGGATAACACTTATTAGATTTTCCTAATATACAATAACCAAGAGTCATAACAGGAGTATTACCATATACAATTAACTCTGTTTTAATAGGTATTGTTTTATAAAGTTTAAGTATATCTTGCTTTGCTAATTCACAAGATAAAGTAATATTTGATAATCCTAAATTATAATATGCCTCTATGGTAGAACTATTAAATACATTTAAAGTATAATTTCCAATAAATTCATAATCTTTTTTATATTTTTCAAGCATATAAAAAGTACCTAAATTAGAAAGAACAAAACCTTTTATATTATATTCTAATAAAGCTTTATCAATATGATTTATAAATAAATTTCTATAATTTGACTTAATGATATTTGGCATATAAATATAAGTATCAAATTGATTTGAAATATTTTTTATAATATTAGAATATTCTTGCATACAAAAGTATTGTAAAGGTATGTAAATACGATTAACTTTTTCAAGTTCAGAATAATTTGTATTAATATCTAGTGTGTTTAGTAAAATAGATATTTCTTTTTCTTTACAAATAGAGGTTTCTAAATTTAATTCATTTTTTAATTTAGAAACATTAGGGAAATTAGGAGAAATCGCTCTTTTACTAGAATTTATTATTAATTCACTTACATTTTTAATAATACTACGCCTTAAATTATTTAAATCACTAATATTTAAATATAAATTATCTTCTAAATCAATATCAAGCTTTTCAAATACAAAAGGAGTATTACCAGTTTTAGAAAACTGCAGTATAATTCTTTGTTTTGTAATAGGCTGCATAATAGCCCTTTGAGGTATAATATTTGAGACAATTTTTAAATTTATATTATTTTTGTCATAAACTTCAGCTATAATAGGAGAATTTTTCCTTATCTCAATTTTGCAAAATAAACAATGCTTTTTATACTCATTTAAATAAGAAGATTTTACTTTTGTAAGTAAAGTTTTACTTTCTAATTTATATATTTTATCACTAGGAGAAATATTTCCCTTCATTCTACCAATAGTTACTAATTGCCCATCTTTTGCATAATCTATATTATTTCTACCTTGCATTAATTCAGAAATTCTATATTTTGCATCTTCTTTTTCAAAAGTTATTGTATCACCAATAGTTAAATTATCATTTAGGTTTAAAGTTATATGACCTTTAACTGGATTATAATTTGCTACATTCCCTATATAAATTCCTATGTTATTTGGTTTTTCTTTAAAAATTAGGTTTCGGTTTGGTTTATTATCAAGATGTCCGACTAGAAAATCCACCTCTATTAAATACTTGAAGTAAATCTTTTTGATCTTGTTCTTCTATAATAAAATCCTTATTTTGATAAGCAAGATCTATATATTTACGATAAATTCTTGTAACAGTTGCAACATATTGGGGTGTTTTCATACGACCTTCTATTTTTAAAGAAGAAACACCAATACGAATTAAATCTTTAATATATTTAAGACCACATAAATCTTTTGTACTTAGTAAATATCCTTTATCCATACAAATTTCTTTGTTAGACTGAACTATTAGCTCATAAGGTAGGCGACAAGTTCCAGCACAATTTCCACGATTACCGAGAACGACCTCCAATTATGCTAGATAGTAAACATTGACCAGAATATGAGATACAAAGGGCACCATGAATAAATACTTCAAGTTCAATATTAGTGTTATTTTTAATAAATTCTAATTCAGAAAGTGAAGTTTCTCTTGCAAGCACTACTCTTGAAAATCCTAAATTTTCAATTTGTTTTGCACCTTCTAAATTGTGAATACTCATTTGAGTGCTTGCATGTATTGGTAAATCTGGAAAATTTTTTGAAAGTATAGAATATAATCCATAATCTTGTACGATAATAGCATCAATCCCCAATTTATAACATTCTTTTGCAAGAAATATAGCATCTTCTAATTCATTATTTTTAATTAAAGTGTTTAGTGCTAAATGTACCTTAACACCTCTTAAATGTGCATAACAAATTGCTTCTTCAATACCTTCTAAATCAAAATTCTTAGCAGAAGCCCTTGCACTAAAATTAGATGCACCTAAATAAATGGCATCTGCACCATTTTGTATACTAGCTTGTAAACATTCAAAATCACCAACAGGTGATAGTAATTCAATTTTATTCATTATTACCTCTAAATTTTAAAAAATTTTTCAAATATATTGTAACACAAAATTTAAAACTTTCATACTATATCATATAAAAACAAAAATGAGGAGGGAAAACTAATGGAAGAATCAAGAAACTGTGGATGTGGTTGCAACAATAACGGATGTCTAGGAGGACTTTTCGGAGGATGTGGCGATAGTGAAATTTTATTCTTCATCATCATATTCTTATTATTATTCACAAACTGTGGATGTGGATGCGGTAGAGGTTGTTGCTAATTTTAAATAAAGCATTATACTTACAAAAAGAGCACGAGTTTTTTCGTGCTCTAAAGCATTTTGCAGTATATAATATTATTAAATAAAAAGACTTTAATTTATTTTGTAAATATGCTATAATATAGTAGAAAATAAGTTAAAATAGGTAAAAGGAAAAATGGATTATTATAAAAGTTTAAATCAAGTAATAAAAGTAATAGAAGAAAATTTAACAAATAAAATAGAGTATAAAGATTTAGCAAAGATTATAGGAACATCAGCTTATACTTTACAAAGAATATTTGTATTTTTGACAGGAATTACTCTAACAGAATATATAAGGAAAAGAAGATTAAGCAAAGCAGCAGAAGAATTAATTTCAACAGATATAAAAATTATTGACTTAAGTATAAAATATCAATATGATTCACCAATATCTTTTTCAAACTCATTTAAGAAAATGCATGGAGTAACACCTAAAATATTAAGGAAAGATAAGAAAGTAATAAAAATATTTCCAGAATTAGAATTTACACCAATAACACAAATTATAGAAGAATTAGAATATAGAGTTATTACTAAAGATAAACAAAAATTATATGGAGTTACAACAGGAATTATACAATCAGAATATGATAAACAAATACAATTATTATTTGAAAAAAGTAGCAAAGAAAAAGTACTTGATTATATAATTCAACATAGTGATAAAAATGAGTTATATTATGGAGTATCTATATTAGAATACAAAGATGAAATACAAGAAGAAAGACAATATTACATAGTAGGAAAAAAGAAAAGAGAGGATTTTGTAAGTATAGAAATTCCAAAAGCTACTTGGGCATGTTTTAAATTAAAAAATAAACAACAAGATGAAATTTTAAAATTGTATAATACTATATATACAAAATGGCTTCCATCTTCTAATTATAATGAAGTATTACAATATCCTCAATTAGAAATTTATTATGAAAACGACTGCGAGATATGTATTGCTGTAAAATAAGCAAATAAAATTGATACTTAAAAAGTTAAGTAAAATACTTCTAAAATGTATATAATAATATATATTTATATACTTTAGGAGGTGTTTTATTTTGAATATAGATAACATAAAAAATCAAATATATAAAGATCAAGAATTAAAAGAAGGAGAATATTTAAATTATATAATTCAATCAATAGAAGACGAACAAATTACAGAAATAGGATGTGACAACTATATGAGAGGGTATAATAAAATTAAATTTTAAGGAACTATTAATGAAAAATAATATAATAAATATAGTATTAAAAAATGCAAAAAGATATGTAGTGTTATTAATAATATTAAGTATTACAATATCATATTTAACAATGCAAATAGCTATGAATATAAAATATGCTATAGACGGTGTTTTGTTTAATAATTATAATGATATACCAAATTATATAATACAATTGTTAAATAAGAATTATGTAATAAATTTAGTAATAATAACACTAATAATTATTTCTTTAAATTTAATACATTCAATATTATCATATATTAGAAATAGGATTACAACCAAATTAAAATTAAAAATTAATATAAACTTAAAATCAACACTATATAAACATATGTTAGATTTAGAATATAAGAGCTATAATGCATATGACAAAATAGAAATTATGCAAAGAATTAATGAAGATGCAGAAGTGTATGCAAAGTTCTTTAATAGTCAACTAAATGTAATATTAGATATAGTGTTTTTAAGTATGTTTATTATTAATCAATGTGTAATTTTAAATATAAGTATAGTTATTTATATATTTTTAACAATAATAATAATGTTATTATTTTCTTTATGGTATTTTAAAAGATTAAATAAAGGAATAGAAAGACTGGTAAATAAGAGAAAAAAACTATTAGGAGATACAATACTAAATATAAATAATTTTAAGCTAATAAGAATGTTTAATAAACAAACACAAGCAAAAGAAAATTATGAAAAATTAAATAATGATTATAATCATGAAAGTATAAAATTTATAAAATTAGTATTATTTTATGATATTATTACAGAACATATTACATATCTTAAAGGACCTATTATTTATATGTTGGGTGGAATTGCCATTATAAATGGTACAATGACAATAGGTTCACTAACTGCATTAATAAATTTAGCTGGAAGAATATTTAACTGCATATATATTTTTGGAGAGAATTTAGAAATAATTGATAACTTTTATGTAATAACAAAAAAGATAAATAAATTTTTAAGATTGAAAGAAGAAAACAAGAAAAATGATTGTTTTAATTTAAATGGAGAAATTATATTTAGTAATGTATGTATATATTTAGATAATAAAACTATATTGGAAAATATAAATTTTTTAATAAAACAAGGAGAAAAAATTGCGATAATTGGAGAAAATGGATGCGGAAAAAGTGTACTTGCAAAAACGATATTAGGTTTCTACGATTACACAGGAAATATTTATATAAATAACCATAATATTAAAAGACTAAACAAAGAAGATATTAGAAAATATGTTGAACTAATTTTGGGAGGATCTTATTTGTTTTCTGGAAGTATAAAAGAAAATATGGTATTAAATAAACAAATAGATGATAATAAAATAAAGACTATAGCAAAATATTGTAACATAGAAAACGATATAGAAAGATTTAATAATAAATATGATACATTGATTGGAGAAAAAGGAGCAAAATTATCAGGAGGTCAAAAACAAAGACTAGGAATTGCAAGAAGTTTAATACAAGATAGGCCAATTATGATATTAGACGAAGCTTTAAATAAATTGGATAATCAGACAAGAAAAAATATATTAATGAATTTTAAAGAAAAATATAAATATAAAACAATTATATATATAAGTAATAATTTAGAAATTATAAACTTTGTAGACTCTATTATTTATATAAACCAAAAAACTACTATAAAAGCAACACATGAAGAGTTATTAAAAAGAAATATAAATTATAAAAATTTAATAAATATAAATAAAGATGTAATATAGGATATAAAAATGAAAAAAAAATTAAAAAAATTAAATCAAATGTATAAAATGTTAGGTTATAATAAACAGTTTGTAATTTTGTTTATAATTATAGAACTAACTGTTATTTCAGAATTAATTATAGTTCCTTATATAACAAAACAGATAATAAATAAACATATACCAAGTAATAACATAACAGCATTAATGATTTTTGGGTGTATTTATAATATATTTATTATATTACAATGTTTTGCGGTTTTAAAACATTGTAATATGAGGTCTATTTTAAAACTAAATATACAAACAGATTTAAGACAAAAGGTATTTAATAAAGTACAAGATATAAAAATTAAATTTTATGATGAAAATGAAAGTGGGGTAATTTTACAATTTTTACAATCAGATGTAAATGTTGCAGGTGAATTGTTTCCAAAGATAGTAGTAGAAATGTATTTTATGGGAGCAATAAGGTTTTTAATTATTTCGATGTTTTTAATGTTTATAAATATAAAAATTACTATATGTATTTTAATATTATATATAATAGGAATAGTAATAAACATAATTTTTAACAAAAAAACAATAAGTGTAATTAATCAAATAAGGAAAATAAACGTAGAATTATATAGTTATATAAATGAAAGCATACAAGGTTTCTTAACAATAAAAACTTTAAATATAATTGAAAAAAAAGAAAAAGAACTAAAAGATAGATTAGAACAGTATAACAAAAGCAATAATAATTTGGAAAAAATTATTGCAAAATATAATAATATATTTACATTTATTACTTCATTATCTATTGCAATTATAATATATTATGCAGGGCTTGATATTAATAAAGGATCTATGTTATATGCAGAAGTTTTATTATTAATAGAATATAGTTCTGCACTTAAATATCAGTTAAAATGGTTTACAAAACATTTAACTAATTTTAATGAATCATTTTTTGCATATTCAAAAATTATAGATTTTTTAAATTTAGATAATGTAGAAGATTTAAAAAAAGGTGAAGAATTAGAAAATATCTATTGTGTCGAATATAAGGATGTACATTTTTCATATAATGGAAATGAGAAAAATATTGAGAAATTTAGTTTTAAATTAAAACAAAATGAAAAAATAGCATTAGTTGGAAAAACTGGAAGTGGAAAAACAACAATTGCCAATTTACTTTGTAGATTTTATGAACCAACAAAAGGGAAAATATTAATAAATAACAGAAATTATTTAGAATATAATCTTTCTTCATTAAGAAAAAAAATAGGATATGTTATGCAAGAAATTCAAATACTTCCAAATACTATAATTGATAATATAAGATATGCAAATGAAGATATTAAAAAGGAAGAAATAGAAGATATATTTAAAAAATTAAAACTACATAAGAAAATATTACAATTAGAAAAAGGTTATGATACAGATATATACAATAATCAAGACATATTATCTGGTCGGAGAAAAACAAATGTTAAATTTTGCAAGAGTAATGGCTATAAACCCAGATTTAATTATACTAGATGAAGTTACATCACATTTAAGTTATGAAACAGAAATGCTTATAAAAAATGCAATAGAAAAAGTTAGCAAAAATAAAATTACAATTCTTATAGCACATAGATTATCTACAATAAAGGACTGTAATCAAATTATCATAATGAAAAATGGAAAAATTATAGAACATGGAAATCATGAAGAACTACTAAAAACAAGAAAAGAATATTATAGATTAGTAAATAATAATGGCATAAAATAAACACTATAATAAGAGAATCTCTAGTAATATATTAGAGGTTCTTTATATTATATTAAGAGATGATATTAAACTTTTAATCACATAATTTAAAATAAAAAATAGTAGACTTTTCTTTTGTAATACTATAGACTTTTAGAAAAAAATGTCATAAAATAAGAAAGTATCATAAATAAAAAGAAAGGGGAAAATAATGTTAGCAGAAAAAATTATATTTAATATCTTTGCTTTTTCCTTATTTGTATTAATGTTTTTCAAAATGATTAGGAGAAATGACTCAAATTATGTTGTTGTCTTATGTTTAGAGGCAATTCGGAATAGCAATAAATTTTATAGAAATCATTTTTCGTTTAGAGATACATATATTTATAAAAATTATAACATATTTGTTATCAATAATTATACCAATAATTATTATTTGTATAGAACATAAAAACATTAATTTTTCAGAATTAATATATATAGCACTTACAAAAGTATCTTTACTTTTTGACAATTCTAAACAAGCAAAAAATTTTTTAATAAAATTAGTAACAAAATATCCAGAAAGTTATTTAGGGCATAAAATGTTAGCAGAAATTTATGAAAAAGAAGGCGGAATGAGAAAAGCAATAGAAGAATATGTACAAGTAATTGATATTAATAAACAAGACTATAATGTTTATTATCACATATCATATTTATTAAATGAATTAGGAAAAAAAGATGAAGCATCTCAAATGTTAGAGAATTTATTATTTAAAAAACCAGAGATGCTAGAAGCAACCGAACTTTTAGGAGACATTTATTGTGATCAAGAAAGATACAAAGAAGCAGCAAATTTATATAATAATGCATTAAAATATAACCCTACAAGTTATGAATTATATTACAATATGGGAATGGTATATACTATGTTAAACGATTTTCAAAATGCAAAAATATGTTATGAAAAAGCTGCAAGTATAAATACCTTAAATTATAATTCATATTATAATTTAGCACAAATAGGAGTAATTTATAATGATTTAGAAGAGGCAGAAAAATATTTTATGGAAAGTACAAAAAGTGAAGAATTAGAAGCAAAGGCTTACTATAATTTAGCTAAAATATATATCATACGAGGAGATAAACAAAATGCTATTAAGTTTTTAAATGTAGCAATTGAAATAGATCCATATTTTTACAAAAAGGCAGTATCTGAACCATTATTTATTTCAATAAAAACATATATGAATTTTCCAGATCAAGAAGAAGAAAAAACAAAAAGAAAGTCAAGTTTATCAAAAAAAGAAAAAAGGGCACAAAAACATCTAGAAGAAACAACAAAGTTAGTAGGAAAATTAAGCCATAATGAACAAAAACTAAATAAAAAAGAAAAACAAATAAAACAACAAAGAGAAAGAGAAGAGTAATAACCTATAATAAAACAAAATATAATACCTAAGAAAGGAAAGTGATAAATTTGATAAAAAATATTGCCATAATAGGTGGAGATTTAAGAATTGTAAAATTGGTGGGAATGCTTGTAGATCAAGGATATTCTATTACAACATATGGATTAGAAAAAGCATATGAAATATCAAAATTTAAATGTAGTAATTTAGAAGAATGTATAAAAAAAGCAGATATTGTAATAGGACCATTACCACTATCAAGTAATATGGAAACTATTAATACACCATTTAGTGAACAAACAATATATTTAAAAGATATAATAGAACAATTAGAAGGAAAAATATTTATTGCAGGTTCAATTAAACCAGAAGTTTATGAAATGATACAAAATAAAAATATTACTATTTTAGATATTATAAAAAGAGAAGAACTTGCTGTATTAAATGCTATTTCAACAGCAGAAGGTGCAATTCAAATTGCTATAAATGAGACTCCAAAAAATTTACATGGAAATAATGTATTAGTATTAGGATTTGGAAGGATTGGAAAGATACTATCTAAAATGCTAGATGGAATTGGTGCAAATGTTGCATGCGAAGCAAGAAAAACTACAGATCTTGCTTGGATTAAAGCATATGGATATGAACCAATTAATTTAATACAATTAAAAGAAAATTTAAATAGATTTGATATTATTATAAATACAATCCCATATACAGTATTAACAAAAGAAATGTTACAAAAAGTTAAAAAAGATGCATTAATTATAGACCTTGCATCAAATCCTGGTGGAGTAGATAGAAATGTTATTAAAGAATTAGGAATTAAGTTTAATTGGGCATTATCACTCCCAGGAAAAGTATCACCAGTAACATCAGCAGAGTTTGTAAAAGAAACATTATTAAATATGTTTAAAGAAATTGATAATAATTAAAAATAAGAAGAAAAGAGGTAATAAAAATGACAGTATTACAATCAGTTATTTTAGGAATTGTACAAGGACTAACAGAACTTTTACCAATATCAAGTTCTGCACACTTAAATATTATACCATGGGTATTAGGATGGACAAAATCAGAAGAATTTAGAGTAGCATTTGAAGGTTTTGATGTAGCACTTCATTTTGGAACATTACTTGCAATTGCAATCTTCTTTTTTAAAGATTGGATAGCTTTAATTAAGGGTGGATATAATCAAGTAGTAAAAAAGGAAAAAACAAATCAAGGAAGAATGTTTTGGTATATAGTTATTGCAACAATTCCAGGAGGAGCTATAGGGTTTTTATTAGACCATTTTTTAGAGGATGTTTTAACAAAACCACTTATTATAGGAATAGCACTTGCCGTTATGGGAATTGTATTATATATTGTAGATAAAAATGGAAAATCAAATACAGATTATGAACATATGAATTTAAAACAAACATTTTTAATAGGCTTATCACAAAGTCTAGCATTTATACCAGGAGTTTCACGTTCTGGTATTACAATGACAACAGGAAGAATGATGGGAGTAGATAGAGAATCTACAGCAAAATATTCATTTTTACTATCAACACCAATTGTATTTGCAGCAACTGTTTATAAATTTAAGGACTTTGTTTTTAGTATACCATTTTTTATAGGAATTGTTATAAGCTTTTTGGTAGGAATTTTTGTAATTAAATTCTTACTAGAATACTTAAAAAAAGGAAGTTTTAAAAGTTTTGCAATATATCGTGTAATAATAGGAATCATAGTTATTATATTATCATTTGTAATATAATAACAATTGGAAAAAGACGTACTTTTTGGTACGTCTTTTTATAACACTATCATTTATTCTACCAAAACAATAAAGATTTTGCAACATTCAAAAAATAACGAATAAGATAGAGAACAATAGCTAAAATAAGATAAAAAGGATTAGAATAAATTTAAACAATAAAAACGATTAAAATAAATATTTGAAATTATTTAGAAATTTATGATAATATAAATATGAAAAAACAAGTAAATAAAAATCCCTGCGTAGTGCGACAAGCAAGATATTTTAGAACCTACAAGTTTTGGAAGGGGAGCCCATCTCTAAATATGGCGTGTATGCTTGTATTTATATAAGAAACCCATAAGTATTTAGGTAAGCACCCACCTGTATTAGGTACAGGTCCGTAAAATCTCTTGATGATGACGGCAATCGCGGGGCTTTTTTATATAATAGAAAAGTTCTCTAAATATCAAATTAGATAAATACATCTTATAGAAATATAAAACAATATAACAAATAAAAGTAGAATAATGTCGAAAAATGTAAAAATAAAATAATTGCATTTTATATAAAATGATGTTATAATTATAGTATAAAAACATAAAAAAATACATATAATAAAAAAGCATTATAATGTATTTATTGGCTGGGTGCATCCGAATGGATGTCATAGACGAAAGTCGCCTAGCCGTTTTTATTTTGGTCTAACAATTCCATAGTCATTAATTTCTCCATCACAATTTTTAAATTTATTTTTAATCATTTCAAAATATAGTGGATGATTATATTCATCTAATTGAAACACTGAGGCACAACAAAAATCTGCAACGCATAAATTAAGACAAAAAGCTGAATCTGAAAATGCAATAGAAGGTAGCAAATGTGAAAAATCTTTAGAGTCTTCAAATTCACTATCTTTCTTTATTAAATTAATATATGAATAATATAATATTTTATTATCTTTTTTATCTCTTGAGTCTAATATAACTAAGCAAATATCGGATAAATTATTTAATTCTAAATTTACATTTTCTAATAAAGCTTGAAAAGCATAAGAATATATAGTATCTTTTGTTTGATTTATAGGTGCTTTTTTAATAAAATTATGTTTGTCTAATGACAAACATATAATTTGAAAAGGTATAGTAGTATTTTTTATATATTCGAAAACTCCTAATCTAAGAGTTTCTTTATTATAGCCAATTTTAATATTTTCCTTTTTTGTATTATATTTCAATTCTAAAAGAGGATTAGTTAAAAAATTTTCCTTTAATAAATAAAAATCGTTTTCTAATTGTTGAATATACTTAGCTTCTATTAAAATTCCTCCAACAACGAATGTATTAGAGCAACCATTATTTTTAGTATTAGATACTGGATCTGGAGTACCACTTTCATCTATATATAATATATACATTTTATTCTCCGTTTCTTTTTACATAATATAAATAATATTTTATAACAAATGAGCAATCTATTTATAAAAAACGGAAAAAAATGTAATTTGACAAATAAAATATAAAAAAGTTAGGATTTATATGTAGGAACAGAGTAATTATACATTTTTATATTAAATTTAATAAAACTATTGAACATTTTTATAGTTTATGCTAATATAATATAAATATATAAACAAATAAAAGCAAAGTAAGTTATATTGGTTTTGGAATAAGAGAATTTAGGTAATAGCTGAAAACCTAAATCCATAAGATTAACTGAAATTTCACTTTTTTAGTTTTAATTTGAAATTAATAGTAGAATTAGACGGTAGTTACGTTATAACTATAAATAAGGCTAATATTAAATTAGTAAAATTAGGTGGTACCACGAATCCATTTCGTCCTATATCTATAGGATAGAAATGGATTTTTTGATTGAAAGGAGATAAATAAAATATGAAAGAACAAATTGAAAAAATTAAGCAATTTGCAAAAGAACAAATAACAAAATCAATAGACTTACAAACATTAAACGAAGTTCGTATAAAATATTTAGGAAAAAAGGGTGAGCTAACAGCCTTATTAAGAGGAATGGGAGCATTATCTCCGAATGAGAGACCAATAATTGGAGAATTAGTAAACAAAGTAAGAGATGAATTAGAAAACTTGATTTGTAAAAAAGAAAAAAGTTTAGAAGAGGAAAAATTACTTAAAAAAATAGAAAAAGAAAAAATTGATATAACACTTCCATCATCTAAAATAAGAAGAGGAAGTAAACATCCAGTGAACCGTATTATAGAGGAATTAGAAGATTTATTTGTATCTATGGGATATGATGTAGTAGATGGACCAGAATTAGAAACTGATGAATATTGTTTTGAAAGACTAAATCTTCCAAAAGGACATCCAGCAAGAGATATGCAAGATACTTTCTATATTACAACAGAATACTTATTAAGAACACAGACCTCATCAGTACAAGCAAGAACCATGATGGCAAATAAAGAAAAAACGCCAATTCGTGTTATATGTCCAGGAAAAACCTATCGTAGAGATGATGATGCGACGCATTCTCATCAATTTGGACAAATTGAAGGTCTTGTAATTGATGAAGGAATTAGTCTTGCACATTTAAAAGGAACATTAGAAGTGTTTGTTAGGCACATGTTAGGAAAAGATTCTAAACTACGTTTTAGACCAAGTTATTTTCCATTTACAGAACCATCTTATGAAGTAGATGTTAGTTGTTTTAAATGTGGAGGAAAAGGTTGTAATCTATGTAAACAAACACGGTTGGATTGAAATTTTAGGTTCTCGGAATAGTACACCCAAATGTATTAAAAATGAATGGATATGACCCAGAAAAATATTCAGGATTTGCATTTGGAACAGGATTAGACCGTTTAGCAATGTTTAAGTATGGAATTACAGATATTCGTTTATTATATGCAAATGATGTTAGATTTTTAAATCAATTTGACAAAATGGACAAATAATAAATTTAATAAACAAAGAAAATGCTACATATAGTTAAGATGAAGCAAATTGTATAAGAAAGGAAGAAAATAAATGAAATTAAGTACCAATTTTGTAAAAGACTATGTTAATATAGATGTAGATGTCAAAAAACTTGCAGAAGATATGACAAGTGTTGGAAATGAATATGATAGTGCTCAAAAACTAATTAATGCTACAGGATTAGTAATAGGAGAAGTAAAAGAATGTAGAATGCATCCAAATTCTGACCATTTACATGTTTGTAAAGTAGACATAGGTGATGAAATATTAGATATTGTATGTGGAGCACCAAATGTAAGAAAAGGATTAAAAGTAATTGTTGCAAAGGTGGGAGCAGAACTACCAGGAGATTTTAAAATAAAAAAAGGAAATATAAGAGGAGAAGAATCTAATGGAATGCTTTGCTCAATGCAAGAACTAGGAATTGAAAATAAATTCTTAACAGATAAGGATAAAGATGGAATACATGAGTTACCAAAAGAAGCAAAAGTAGGAGAAGATCCAATTAAATTTTTAGAGTTAGATGATGAAGTAATCGATTTTGAATTAACAGCAAATCGTGGGGATTTATTAAGTATATTAGGAATGGCACATGAAATAGGAGCAATATACGATAAGCAGATTAAACCAATAGATATTTCATATAATCAAACAAAAGAAGATATAAACGATACTTTTAAACTAAACATTAAAACAGATAATTGTAGCATTTTCTTATCAAAAAAAGTAAAAAATGTAACCATAAAAGAAAGTCCAGATTTTATTAAAAATAGACTTATAGCATCTGGAATTAGACCAATAAACAATGTAGTAGATATTAGTAATTATGTTATGCTAGAAACAGGTCAACCACTACATTTTTATGATGCAGATACTTTAAAAGAAATATTAGAAGTAAGAATGGCAAATGATAAAGAAACCTTAACAACATTAGATGGAATAAAAAGAGAATTATCAAATGAAGATATTGTAATTTCTGATGGAACAAGAGCTATTGGACTTGCAGGAGTTATGGGAGGCTTAGATACAGAAATTACAAATAATACTAAAAATATTATAATAGAATCAGCTATTTTTAATGCTATAAAAGTAAGATGTACTTCAAAAAAAATATTAAGAAGTGAAGCAAGTAATCGTTTTGAGAAAGGGTTAGACCCAAATAGAACATATATTGCAATAAATCGTGCTTGCCATATGTTAGAAAAATATGCGAATGCTGAAGTAGTAAGTGGAATGGCAGTTTATGATACTACAAATAAAAAAGACAAAAAAATAGAAATTACTTTCCAAAAAATTATAGATATTTTAGGATTAGATATACCTAAAAATAGTATATTAGATTCATTTAGAAGACTTGGATTTACCTATGAAGTAAATGAAAATAATATTACTGTATTTGTTCCAACAAGAAGAATAGATATTTCTATACAAGAAGATTTAATAGAAGAAGTAGGACGTATTTATGGAGTAGATAATATTAAAGGGATATTACCAGTTATGCCATTAAAAACAGGAACTTATGACAAAACTATAAGACAAATTAGAAATAAATTGGTAGATTTAGGATTAAATGAGACTTTATCATATGTTTTAGTAAATAATAAAGAAGCAAATCAATTTATAGAAGAAGAAACAGAAACACTAAAACTATTAGATCCATTAACAGAAGAAAGAAATACCCTAAGAGCAAGTATTTTACCATCATTATATAAAATTTATGAATATAACATAGCAAGAAATGTAAAAGATATAGCTATTTTTGAAATAGGAAAAAACTTTTATAAAAAGCAAGAACAATTTATAGAAGAAAGAAAACTAGGTGCACTACTTTCAGGAGAATACTACATGGGGATTGGGAATAATAAAACAGTAGACTTTTATATAACAAAAGGAATTGTAGAAGAACTGTTAGATTATTTAGGATATAGTGGAAGATATAGTTTTATGCCTTGTAATAATTTACCAAAGGAATTTCATCCAGGTCAAACAGCACAAATTAATCTAAATGGAGAAACAATTGGTATAATAGGAAAAGTGCATCCTGAAAAAACAAATGATAATGTATTTATGTTTGAAATTAACCTTGATAAACTATTAGAAAAAAAGACTGGAAAAATGAAATATAAAGAAATATCAAAATATCCAAGTGTAAAAAAAGATTTAAGTATAGTAGTACAAAGGGAAATGACAAATGACTCAATAAAAAAACAAATTAAAAAATCAGCAGGTTCTTTATTAAATAATATAAAAGTATTTGATATATATACAGGACCTAATATAGAAGATGATAAAAAAAGTATATCATATTCATTAGAATTTTCTACAGGTGAAAGAACACTAACAGATGAAGAAATAAATAAAATACTAGAAAAAATTATTAAAGATTTAGAAAAAGTATTAGGAGCAAAGTTAAGAAAATAAAACCAAAAAAGGAAGATTTGTGAGAACAAAAACTTCCTTTTTTTAATAAGATATGATAAAATGGCAAAGTATAGAAACACGATGTAAAAAGGAGAATTTTATGGAGATAGAAATTAGTAACAATAATGAAAATTATCAATATATTAGTAAAGGATTACACCGATACAACAATAAACATGGAAATACGCAATATTTCAAAAATAGAAGTGAAGAGCCAAAAGAAAAAGAAGTGTTTGGTTGTTATGCATTTGAAGATGGAGAAATTATAGGTGGAATGATTGTATACGAAGCTTTACAATGGCTACATATACAAAAAACATTTATCAGCGAAAAACATAGAGGAAAAAATATTGGAACTGCCATTTTTAAAAGACTAGAAGAATATGCAAAACAAAAATATTTAGTTGGAATTAAAGTAGAAACGCTTAATTTTCAAGCAAAAGGTTTCTATGAAAAAATGGGATGTAGATTATTATATGAATTAAAAGACTGCCCAAGAGGAAACATAGAATATGGATTTGTAAAATATTTAGAGGGAGAGAAAAATGGATAAAAGACCAATTGGAATATTTGATTCTGGTGTTGGAGGAATGACAGTTTTAGCAGAAATAAAAAAACATCTTCCAAATGAAGATTTGATTTACTTAGGAGATACTAAAAATTTTCCATATGGAGATAAATCAAAAGAAACAATTATAAAATTAGCAACAAAGTGTGCTGGATTTTTAATTAGTCAAGATGTTAAAGCAATTATAATTGCATGTGGAACAGCTACTAGTCAAGCGTTAGATGAATTAAAAAAAATATATCGTTTACCAATTGAAGGAATTATTAGTCCAACAGTACAATATGTTAAGAAAAATATTAATAAGGAACATATAAAAATTGGAGTAATTGCAACACAAGGAACCATTAAGAGTAATAAATGGGAAGAAGAATTAAAAAAAACAATACAAAATTTAGAAACAATAAGTAAAGCCTGTCCATTACTTGCACCAATGGCAGAACAAGGATGGACAAATAACAATGTGGCAAAAGAAGCTATTAAAGAATATATGAAGCCATTTGTCAATAAAAAAATAGATAAAATCATTCTTGGTTGCACACATTATCCATTATTTAAAGAATTGATCAAACAAGAAATAGGAAATGAAGTAGATATTATTAATACAGGAGAAAAAATAGCAAATTATTTAAAAAAATATTTACAAAATGAAAAAATAGAAAATGATAAGCAACATATAGGAAAGAGTAAATATTATCTAACAGATACGCAATGTAATTTTATTCAAGTAGCAGGGAAACTTTTACAAGATGAATCATTAGAACAAAAGATTCAAAAAGTAAATATTGAGTAATGTTATATAAGAATTTTAACAATAGAATTAAAACAGTAATACAAACAACAAATCTCTAATATACATTAGTATAAATTAGTTTTAAAGGAGAGATTTGAAATGAAAAAAATAATATCATTTATTATAATGTTAGTTATTATTTTTTGCTGTACTATTTCAGTATTTGCACAAGATGAATATAGCTTTGACTTACAATACACTGGAAATATTATAAAAAATATAGAAAAAGAGGCAGTAGTATTATTAACAGGAGTTAATGGAACTTTACATACAAATGTACAAATTAAAGTAGATGTTAAAGGTCCTGCAACACCAAAACTAATTGCAACAGATACGACAGGTGTAGAACATGATATTGCACAATTAGGATCTTGGGGACCACAAGGTGGATTTGCAGTTCAAGGAGATTTTGTAAATAAAACACCGATAAAAGCGACATTTGTAGAAGAAGGTTCATATACAATAACTCTAAGTTTAATAGACCTTGCAAATAATAATTCAGTTATTACAAGTAAAACTATAAATTTAGAAGTATATGAGGATGCAGTATTAGAAAATAATATTGTAGAAAATAATACAATAGAAGAACTACCTAAGACTGGAACTAGTATGTGGGAATATGTAATGTATATTGGTGTATTAGTAATCACATTATGGGCAGTAGGAATGTATCTAAATAAAAGAAAGGTTTTCTAAAAAGTAAGAGTCAATAAACACACAAGTTTTGTAAGAAAAGTATAAATTAACTTTTACATTCATAAAATGTATGAGAGGTTATTTATGAAAGCAAAATTTGTGTGTTTTAAACTATCTATTACAATATGTATATTAATTTTAATAATAGTAGTAGAGTTATTTTTTATACTATTTAAACTAATAGAATTAAGAGAAATACGGAAGTTTTAAACAAATACAAAAAGATATAAGTCAAATTGAATCTGTAACTAAACAAGACAAAAATGAAGTTACATTTGACAATGATACAATTAATATTAATAAAGAACAAAATATAATAACTAAACCAAGCACAAAAAAAGAGTATGAAACAATACCAAAAGAAGTAAAAGGATATAAAGTAGTTCGGAAAAATAGAAATTCCAAAATTAAAATTAGATACTTACATATTAGAAGAAACAACAACAAAATCTTTAAAAGTATCAGTAACAAAACTATATGGACCAAGTATTAATCAAATAGGAAATTTTTGTATAGCAGGGCATAATTATCGTAATAACAAAATGTTTGGTGGAATTAAAAAATTAGAAATAAAAGATAAGATTATCATAACAGATACTTATGGAGATAGTATTACATATGAGGTATACCAAAATTATCAAACAGATCCAAAAGATGTTACATCCCTTAGTCAAGATACGAAAGGAGAAAGAGAAATAACACTAATTACGTGTACTGCAGGGGCAATTAAAAGAGTAATTGTAAAAGCAGTAGAAGTGTATGATTAATTATGTAAATTAATTTATGGTGATTTATAGAATAATTTTATTAAATATTATAATATCGAAATATGAGCTTAATATAAAGGCATAAAATAAAATTTATAACATAAAATGAAATATAGAAAATAAAAAAATGACAAGATACGACAAAATAATTGTATAAATAACTTTGGTTTGATATAATCATTCTAAAGTTATTTTTATATTATTAGAAAGGATGGTAGAGATGGAAGAACAAAACAAAAATTGTTGTAATAATTGCGGAAAAGATGAAGAACTAGAAAAAATTTTATGGGTGTATAAGCAAGATAAAGATAATCTAATTCAAATTCTAAATGATGTACAAGAACATTATGGTTATATTCCAAAACATGCTCAAAAAGCAGTATCAGAATATCTAAATATTCCTATGGCAGAGATTTATGGAGTAATTACATTTTATTCAAGATTTACTCTAAAACCAAAAGGAAAATACCATATAGCAGTATGTTTAGGAACAGCTTGCTATGTAAAAGGATCTAGTAAAATTATGGATAGATTAGAAGAAAGACTAGGAATAAAAACAGGAGAAACAACTACGGATGGTAAGTTTTCAATAGAAGCAACAAGATGTGTAGGAGCATGTGGTCTTGCACCAGTATTTACTGTAAACGGAGAAGTATATGGAAAAGCAACAGTTCAAAAATTAGACAAAGTTTTAGATGAATTAAAATAAAATTAGGAGGTGGAAAGAACATGAAAACCTTAGAGGAAATTGCTAAAATAAGAAGTAAAAAAAGACAAGAATTAGATTTAAGAGTAAATAAAAGTTTCAATTCACAAGAAAAGCATATATTAGTATGCCAAGGAACAGGATGTACTTCATCAAAATCACCAAAAATACTACAAACCTTTAAAAATCTAGTAAAAGAAAAAAATATTACAAATGTAAGAGTTATAAAAACAGGTTGTTTTGGGCTTTGTGCTAAAGGACCTATTGTAATTATAAGACCAGAAGATACATTTTATGCAATGGTAAATCCAGAAGATTGTGAAGAAATTATTGAAAAACATATTTTAAATGGAGAAACTGTAAATCGTCTTCTTTGTAAAGATATTAATGGTAGCAAAGTAAATAGCTTAGATGAACTAACATTCTACAAAAAGCAAAAAAGAATTGCACTTAAAAACTGTGGTGTTATTAACCCAGAAGATATTGATGAATATATAGCATTTGATGGATATGTAGCATTACAAAAAGTACTAACAAGTATGAGCCAAGATGATGTAATCGATATTATAAAATCTTCACGGACTTCGTGGACGTGGAGGAGCAGGTTTCCCAACAGGGAAAAAGTGGGAATTAACCAAACAATCAAAAGACTCACAAAAATATGTTGTATGTAATGCAGATGAAGGAGATCCAGGAGCTTTTATGGATAGAAGCATATTAGAAGGAGATCCACATACAGTAATAGAAGCAATGGCAATTGCAGGTTTTGCAATTGGAGCAGACAAGGGATATATTTATGTAAGAGCAGAATACCCAATTGCAGTAGAACGATTTGATATTGCTCTAAAACAAGCAAGAGAATATGGTATATTAGGTAATAACATTTTTGGAACAAACTTCTCTTTTGATATAGAAATACGACTAGGGGCAGGAGCCTTTGTTTGTGGAGAAGAAACTGCACTTTTAGAATCTATAGAAGGAAGACGTGGGCAACCAAGAGTAAAACCACCATATCCTGCAGTATCTGGTTTATGGCAAAAACCAACCCTGATTAATAATGTAGAAACCTATGCTAATATTTCACAAATTATTTTAAATGGAGCAGATTGGTATTCAAGTATCGGAACCCAAAACTCAAAGGGAACAAAAGTATTTGCATTAGGAGGAAATGTAAACAATGTAGGTCTTGTAGAAGTACCAATGGGAACTACTCTTCGTGAAATTATTTATGATATAGGAGGAGGAATTCCTAACAATAGAGAATTTAAAGCAGCGCAAACAGGAGGACCATCAGGAGGATGTATTCCAAAAGAGCATTTAGACACACCAATTGATTATGAATCCTTAAAAGAAATTGGCTCTATGATGGGTTCACGGAGGATTAATTGTTATGGATGATACAAAATGTATGGTAAGTCTTGCTAAATTCTATTTAGAATTTACAGTAGATGAATCTTGCGGAAAATGTACACCTTGTCGAATTGGAACAAAAAGAATGTTAGAAATATTAGAAAAAATATGTAATGGAGAAGGAACTGAACTGGACATTTATAAGTTAGAAAAACTAGCTAACAACATAAAAAATGCAAGTATTTGTGGGCTAGGGCAAAGTGCTCCAAACCCAGTATTAAGTACAATGAAATATTTTAAAGAAGAATATAAACAACATGTTATTAAGAAAGAATGTAAAGCACTAGAATGTAAAAAAATGGCGAAAATAACTATTAATCCAGAAAAATGCAAAGGTTGTGGACTATGCCAAAAAAGCTGTCCAGTAAATGCAATTGAGGGAGAAAAAAGAGAGATAAGAGTAATTAACCAAAACATATGTATTAAGTGTGGAACATGTCTTACAAGTTGTCCATTTAAGGCAATAGGAAATTAGAAAGGAGGAATATTTATGAAAGAAGAATTTGTAAACCTAACAATTGATGGAATTAAAATTAAAGTCAAAAAAGGTATGACAATATTAGAAGCAGCAAGGCAAGCGGATATTGATATTCCAACATTATGCTTTTTAAAAGATATAAATGAAGTAGGAGATTGTAGAATGTGTATTGTAGAAGTAGAAGGAAGACGTGGATTTGCTACTTCTTGTATACAAACAGTAGAAGAAGGAATGGTTGTAAAAACCCATACACCAGAGGTATTAGAAGCAAGACATGTTATATTAGATTTAATTGTATCAAATCATGCTAAAGAATGCCTTACTTGTACAAGATCACGGAAACTGTGAACTACAAGACCTTTGTACAAAATTTAATATTCAAAATATTGAATTTGAAGGGCAAAGAACAAAACATGAAATTGATAATCTATCTCCATCAATTGTAAGAGACTTTAATAAATGTATTTTATGTAGAAGATGTATTGCAGTATGTAAAAATGTACAAAAAGTAGGAGCAATTGATTGCATAAATAGAGGATTTAAATCTTGTATTTCAACAGTAGGAGATAGTAGTTTAAATGATGTAAACTGTACTTTTTGTGGACAGTGTATTGAGGCTTGTCCAACGGGAGCTCTTCATGAAAAAGAAAGTATTGATGATGTTTGGGTAAAATTAAAAGATAAAGATACATATGTAGTAGTGCAAACAGCACCAGCCGTAAGAGTAGCCTTAGGTGAAGAATTTGGAATGGAAATAGGGAAAAATGTAACAGGAAAAATGGTAACAGCTCTAAAACGTTTAGGATTTGATAAAGTATTTGATACAAATACAGGAGCAGACTTTACTATTATGGAAGAAGCAAATGAATTTATTCAGAGAATGAATAAAGGCGGAGTTCTTCCAATGATTACATCATGTAGTCCTGGATGGGTAAAATATATTGAAATGAATTATCCAGAACTATTACCACACTTATCAACATGTAAATCACCACACCAAATGTTTGGAGCCCTAATAAAAACCTATTATTCTGAAAAACAAGGAATTGATCCTAATAAAATTTATGTAGTATCGATTATGCCATGTATTGCTAAAAAGTTTGAAAGACAAAGAAATGAAATGAAAAATAATGGAATGTATGATGTAGATGCAGTACTAACCACAAGAGAACTTGCTAGAATGATAAAACAAGCAAACATAGAATTTACTAATTTAGAAGATTCATGTTTTGATGTACCAATGGGAGAAGCAACAGGAGCAGCTGCTATCTTTGGAACTACAGGCGGTGTTATGGAAGCAGCCCTAAGAACTGCTCAAGATACATTAACAGGAAAAGACTTAGCCAAAATAGATTTTGAACAAGTACGCAGAGGAGAAGGTATAAAAAAAGCTACAGTTAATATAGCAGGAAATGATATAAAAGTAATAGCTGCAAGTGGATTAAAAAATGCTGAGGAAATTTTAGAACAAATTAAAAACCAAAAAGCAGACTATCAATTTGTAGAAATAATGGCATGTCCAGGAGGATGTGTTATGGGAGGAGGGCAACCAATTAAAAGTTCTAAAATTCGAAGTACAATTGATGTAAGACAAAAAAGAGCAGATGCCTTATATTCTATTGATGAAAAAGCAACCATCCGTAAGTCACATCAAAATCCAGTAGTTCAAAAAATCTATAAAGAGTTCTTAGAAAAACCAGGAAGTCACAAAGCACATGAATTATTACATACGGAATATGAAAGAAGAGAGAAATATAATACATAAATAAAAACGCACTTTTATGTGCGTTTTTATTTATGTAACAAATACAATTAAGATAAAAGTAAGAAAATAATAAAAATTAAAATAACTAAAAGTCATAAACTTTATATTATATGCATAAAAATAAAGTAACCTATGCGTTAGGAGGAGTATTTTTATGTTTTTGGTATTTAATAAACAAAAAATTATATCATATTTAGTAGCATTTAGCACAGTTATAATACTATTTAGTGGTGCTACTATTTTTATGCCAAAAGAAGATACAATTGAGACATCTGCAAAAATGGGCAGATTATTACCGATTTATTCTGTAGATACGCAAGACAAAAAAGTAGCTATAACCATTAATTGTGCATGGTAACAATTACTTTTGTGATAGATGAGTTAGCTGTTCGAGCAAAGCGAGTTACAGATAACTTATGCAACCGAACTTGTGAGATTGTAGACAATAATAGAAACAGGTTATTTTAG
Source organism: uncultured Clostridium sp. (assembly GCA_947363765.1). Taxonomy (GTDB): domain Bacteria; phylum Bacillota; class Clostridia; order TANB77; family CAG-508; genus RGIG8482. The sequence goes on from CANAQC010000010.1 coordinate 39,569, forward strand.
TATTTTTTGTTAAGATTAAAAACAATGATATTGTTAAAATTTATATACTTCTCGGTATTCCTACAATTTTGAAAGAAATATCAATCAAAATTTTTTCACAATTTAGTTCAAAAATTTTATCAGATATTTCTAACAAAATTTCCGTTTACATTCGAATTATATAAATTTTAAAATATCATTGTTTTATCTTGTCAGATAGCAATTTTTTTGTAAAAATATTAAATAGATATATGAAATTATTAAAAATTATGGTATACTAATAACATAGTAGGAGATTGGAGTTGATACTATGAGTGAAAAAATATATACAATTGAAGAAATTAAAGCAATATTGACAACAGTTTTAGATAATATGCCTGTATATAGCGTGGTTTTGTTTGGCTCTTATGCCAAAAATTGTGCTACTAAAAATAGTGATTTAGATTTTATAATAGATACAAAAGAAAATCTAAAAGGATTTAAATTATTTAGTTTGATTACAAAAATAGAGGAAGCATTTAAAAAAGAAGTTGATGCTTTTGAAAAAGCAGAAATTATTGAAAATTCAAAAATAGATAATGAAATAAAAAGAACAGGAGTAGTTGTATATGAAAAATAAAGAATATGTATCTTTTATTAAGATGATTGAATATATAGATAAAGCAATAGAATATACAAAAGGTTATACATTTGAATCATTTTGTAACGATAATAAAACAATTGATGCTACTGTTTTTGCGATTAGTCAAATAGGAGAATTGGTAAAAAATATTTCAAAGGAAACTATGAGTAAATATAATAATATTGAATGGAATATGATAAAAGGATTAAGAAATAGAATTGTTCACGACTATGAAGGAATAAGTTTAAAAAGTATATGGTATGTTATTAATAATGATATTATAGACTTAAAAGAATGTGTCCAAATAATATTAAAGAAAGAAAAAGATGAGGAATAAAAATGTTTAAAGAGAGATAAAGAATTACTGATTTTAAAGTTAGTAGTTCTTTTTTAGTTAGAAATTGTGAGAGCATAATTTCAAAAAGAAACGAGGTGAATATTGAAATATATAAATATAAATCAAGAAATGAAATTTAAGTTCTGCCAAGTACCAAGAAAAATTTTATACACAGAGCCATACAAATCGATTTTGTGCCCTTTATCTCAGTTAGGATATATCTTTATACTAGATAGATTAAATTTATCAAGAATGAATCATAAAGTAGATGACTATGGAAACATATATATTTTTATAACTAGAAAAGAAATGGGAGAATATTTAAAATCAAGTAGTAAGACAGTGATAAAAGTATTCAAAGAACTAGAAGAGGCAAAATTAATAAAACAAGAAAATCAAGGGAAAGGTAAAGCTTATAAAATATATATTGTTGATATATATTCAGAAGATGAACAGAAGGAAAAATTACATATAACTAATGAAAAAAATACAAATAAAGTATTGGAATTTTTACAACCAAATAATATAGATAAAAAATATAAACAACAATATAAAACTAAAAATTGCAATTATAAAAGTGATAGAGATTATAGTAATTTTGATTGGACAAGTTTATATGCCAATAAATTTTAGAAAATGAATTGACATTAATTTGAACAAGAGTTAACATCACACAACAATAGGAGGTGATGTTAAGTGGGAAAAGAAAAAATCAATATGCTAGAAACAATATTTGAAGCAAGGGAAGAAGATTTAGCTTTTATTGATGAAAAAGATAAAAAGTTTATGAGTCAAGATAAAGCAAATAGAATTAAAAAGTCTGATTGTTTAAATAAAGAATTAGAAAAAATTCCATATAATCTTAATTGGTTAAAAGATAGTATTGAAAGGTTAATAAAAGATTATGTGGAAACGATTGATTTTGAAAGTTATTATTTTGCAGGATTAAAAGATGGAATGAAATTAAAGGAAGAATTAAAATAACATTAAAAGACAATATAAATTTTGAGATTTATATTGTTTTTTCTTGCCTAACAATGCGATATGCATTAGATATCACAAAAACACAAAGGTAATACCGCTAAAAGCCACGCTTTTAGGCAGTTGTCGGGAGATGAGATATCTCCCTGATCCTGCAAAATGCTGAGGCTGTTGAAATCTTGATTTTTTACAGCCTCAGTATGCATTTTGTATTGCTTTGGGGTGATTTTGAAAAGAAAAAATAAAAAAAAGAATGGAGGTCAAAATTTGAAAGAAAATAAAGATGAAGAATTAGTAACGATGGTAATAAGAATACCAAGATATAAAAAGAAAATGATAAAAAATATAGCAAAAAGTCAAGGAAGATATGAAGCAGATATTATTAGAAGCGGAATAGATAAAGAATTAAATTTAGATTTATACCAATATAAAATGGAAGAATTAATCAAAGAAATTTTAAAACCAATTGAAGAAAAAT
>CANAQC010000011.1 GCA_947363765.1 uncultured Clostridium sp.
GGAAAACTTTTTCTAATTTGTTTAATTCCTTGTTCAAATTCTTCTATTGTATATTTTCTATTCATTCTTTTTAAAGTTTCATTACATCCACTTTGTAAAGATAAATGAAAATGATTACAAATTTTTTCTAATTTTGAAAGTTCTTCTATAAAGTCTTTTCCGCATTAAGCTAGGTTCTAATGAGCCTAATCTAATTCTTTTAATTTTTTCTATTTGATTAATATTTTTTAATAACTCTAATAATGATGTATCATTTTTTCCTTCTTTTCCATATGATGCTAAATGTATACCAGTAATTACTACCTCTTTTATTCCTTTTTTTGCAATTTCTTTAATTTCCAAAATTATATCTTCTGGTCTTCTACTTCTAATTGCTCCTCTTGCATATGGTATAATACAGTACGAACAAAAATTATTACATCCATCTTGTATTTTTATAATTGCTCTTGTTTTATCTGTATATGTAGTAGTTCCAAATTCTGCAAATTCTTTTTCATATAAAATATCAGATATTTCTTTTTGTTTTTTTAACTGATAATTCTTTATGTAAGAAATTATATCCTTTTTTTCTTGATTACCAATAATAATATCTATTTGTTCTATTTTGTCTAAATCATTTTTTGATACTTGTACATAACATCCTGTTACAACTAAAAGAGCATTCTTATTTTGTTGTTTTGCTCTTCTAATTATTTGTCTTGATTTTCTATCTGATGTATTTGTTACTGTACAAGTATTTACAACATAAATATCTGCTTTTTTAGAAAAATCAATAATTTCATAATTTTCATCTATAAATTTTTGCTTCATTGCATTTGTTTCATATTGATTTACTTTACAACCGCAATGTATAAAATGCTACAGTTTTTTTCTTCATTTATTTCTCCTATAAAATTAGACGGAAAAGATTCCGCCTATCATAACTAAAATTTCTTATAATCTTGTTTTTCCATCTAAAGAATCTAAATTGTCTAATGCTTTTCCTGTTCCTAATGCAACACAAGATACTGCATCTTGCGCAATCATAACATTTATTCCTGTTTTTTCTTGTAATAGTTTATCTAAGCCATCTACTAGGCATCCTCCACCTGTCATATAAATTCCTTTATCACTAATGTCTGATGCAAGTTCTGGAGGAGTTTTTTCTAATACAGAATGAACAGCATCTATAATCATCATAGCAGGTTCTGTTAATGCTTCCATCATTTCACTTGAATATATTGTAATTGTTTTTGGAAGTCCTGTAGTTAAATCTCTTCCTCTAATATCCATTTCCATATCTTGAATTTTAGGATAAACACATCCTATATTTACTTTTAAATCTTCTGCTGTTCTTTCACCTATTATAACATTATGTTTCTTTTTTATATATTTTACAATGGCTTCATCAAACTTGTCTCCAGCTACTTTTAAAGAACCACTAACAACAGATCCTCCAAGTGAGATAACTGCAACATCTGTAGTCCCTCCACCAATATCTACAATCATATTTCCACAAGGTCTTGATATATCAATTCCTGCACCTATTGCTGCTGCAATAGGTTCTTCAATTAAATATACTTTTCTTGCTCCTGCTTGTGATGCTGCATCAATAACTGCCTTTTTTTCTACTTCTGTTACTTGTGAAGGAATACATATCATAATTCTTGGTGAAAATATAAATTTACCACATACTTTATTAATAAAATGTTTTAACATTTTTTCTGTTACTGTATAATCTGATATGACTCCATCTTTTAATGGTCTTATTGCTACAATATTTCCTGGTGTTCTTCCAAGCATTCTTCTTGCCTCTTGTCCTACTGCTAATACTTCTTTTGTATTATTATCTATTGCAACAACAGATGGTTCTCTTAATACAATTCCTTTTCCTTTTACATATGCAATTACTGTTGCAGTTCCTAAATCTATACCTATATCTTGTCCAAAACCAAACATTATAATCTTCCTTCCTTAGTTTGTTTACTACTATTATTTCTCATTTATTACAAATTAATTACAATTATATTACACTTTTTTAAAAATATCAATACGTTTTTCTTAATTGTTTTAATTTATAATTAATATTAAGAAATATTTAATAAACCTCATGTCTTTTCTAAAAAAATGCTATAACACACATAAGTTAAAGTTTTTTATAATTTTATTTGTAAAGTATTGAACTTTCTTTTTTATCCTTTTTTTCATTATAAAATGGTTTTAAAATTTTTGAAACTATCCAAACTATACTTCCACTTTTTTGCTTTGCAAATCCCTTTCCAAGTGCTTTTCCGTCCAACTGTTAAAGATGCTACTAATGCACTAATTAAAAATTGAACTTGAAAAGATAAATTATATATATTAGTTACTTTAATAGCAACAATTGCACTAATTGCTCCACTTAGTACTCCGGCAAATATCTCCAATAACATCTGCACATATGTTTGCTACTATTGATGAATTTCTAATTAATTTTACTGCTGTTTTTGCTCCTGGAATTTTTTTACTTGCTTTTGCGTGAAATTCTTCTTCTCCTGCTACTGTTACCGCTACTCCTACAATATCAAAAACAATTCCTACTATTATTACTAAAAATAAAATAAGAATTGCTGGTATCATTGGGATATCATTAATTGCATTTGTTGATATGTATGAAAAAAATAGCGATAATATAAATGTTATTATAAAAACTTTAATAAACCATTTTACATTCTCGTTATTCTTTTTTTGTTCCTTCAATTTTTATTTCCACCTTTTTTATATTTTTTAGATGGTAAAAGCCTAAGTAAACTTTGTAGTATAGGTCTAGCCGAATTTCTCTATTTTCTACTAAACATTACTGTTTAGCTGTTTCCATTTAAAGAAAATATTCTTTTTATCTTTATTTAAACTAAGTAAAAAGAATACCAGACAGCCACTAAAATCTACACTTTAATCCTTAGACTTTCTTGCACTCTTTTTTGCAAACATTCTAGAAGTTTTCCTTGAAATATTGGCTCTATTATTAGTCTTTTTTGCAGTAATAATTTCATAATCATAGTTTTTATATTACTTAGCTATTGTAATAAAAAACTGTTTGGATTAATCCCAAAGTTACCACTCAAGACAGGCTACTCTATATATTGTGTCTTGGCACTTTATATAGGTTTTACTTAAAATTTTAAAATTCTAAGCCTCCGCGACAATAGGGGAACATTATATGTATGCCATTACATATTTCCCTATTATCTTTACTCCCTGAAAACACACAGAACTGGGCGTTACCGCGCACTAACAAGAAACTTCATCGATGTGCCCTTTAGTGGATTTTTAGCCCCACCCTCATAATAGACAATATTACTAGAATAATGCACCATCGTTTGGTATTATAGCATAAATTTTCCAAATATTCAAATGTATATTAATATTTTTTTATTAAAATATTCTTAATATATCATTATATGTTACAAAAATTGTTAACCCAATTAAGAGTGCAAAACCTAACATTTGAATATTTATTTCTGTTTTTTCTTTCATTGGTTTTTTTCTAATAGCTTCTATTAAATAAATTACTACTTTTCCTCCATCTAATGGTGGAAATGGAAGTAAGTTTGTAACACCAAGTGATAATGATATTAGTGCTAGTAGATAAATAAAATCTTGTATTCCTTTAGTATTTGCAACCATTCCTGAAATTCCAATTGGTCCCATTAATTGATTTGTTGCTACTTTCCCTGTAAATAACATTTTCAAATTTTCAATAATTGAAGTAGAAAAATTAACACTATCCCAAAAACCATAATAAATATTATTTACAAAATTATTCTCTGCTTTTGCAAAATTAATTCCTAAAAGGTATGTGTATGAAACAACTGGCTCTATTTCAATTTCTTTTATATCCTCTTTTCTTTGAATAGTAAACAAAATTTTTTGATTATTACTTTGCTTTATATATTCTACCACTTTATATGGATTATTTTGTACATCTTTTCCATCAATTTTTAAAATGATGTCTCCTACTTCTATTCCTTGTTTTTGTGCAGGGCTATCTGGATAAAGTGCAACTATTTTAGTAGTTATTTCATCATCTTTTGTTCCTTGTGTTCCTAAATATATACCTGTATCTTTTGTTGGAATTGTATTTGGTTGTACATCTATTTGAATTTTTTCATTGTTTCTTTTTACTTCTAGTTTAACTTTTTCACCTTCAGATTTCTCCATAATATCTGTTATGTCTTGTTTTTGATGAACTTTCTTTCCATTAATACTAATTACTTCATCTCCAACCATTAAACCTGCTTTTTGGGCTCCATAATCATCTTCTAATCCTTCTATTTTTTGAGATACAAAACCTCCCATAGAAGAAACTAAGAAAAAATATACTAATAAGCCAAATATAATGTTAACTATTCCTCCTGCCATTACAATTGCAATTCTTTTTGGAATACTAGTTTTACTAAAAGAACCTTCTTCATTAGAACGTTCTTCTTCTCCCTCCATACTAACAAAACCGCCAAGAGGTATTAGTCTTATTGCATATTGTGTTTTTGTATTTTTACTTTTCCATATAGTAGGTCCAAATCCAATTGCAAATTCGTTTACTTTTACCTTGCATAATTTTGCAATTAGAAAATGACCTCCTTCATGAATAAATACAAGAAAACCTAATAAAAAAATGACTTTAATTATTGTTATTAATAAACTAAACAAATACTTTTCCTCCTATAATAGTCTTAATAGTATATAAGCAAATGGTGCAATAAAAATTACACTATCTAATCTATCTAACATACCTCCATGACCTGGTATTAAATTACTAAAGTCTTTAATTCCGACATATCTTTTTATACTAGATGCTGCAAAATCTCCAATTTGACCAACTATACTTAGTACAATTTCAATTAATAAAATGGTTATATAAGAAAAGTTCATATTAAAAACTATATTAAATATAAATGCTAATCCTACTCCAAATATTATTGCACCTATTATTCCACCTATACAACCTTCTATTGTTTTATTTGGACTAATCTTACTAAATTTGTGTTTCCCCAATGTTCTTCCGTATAATATATGCAAATATATCAGTCCCCCATGCAGCAGCAAATACAAACCACACTAAAAATTTTCCATTTTCCATTGCATGTATAAGTGGAACAAACATTAAAAATAAAGATATATAACAAATGCCAAAAAATGTTATGGCAATATCATTTACATTTGTTTTCATATTACTTAAAATAACTTGTAAAAATAATATAGTTATTCCAAATGGAATTAAAATACTAACAATTGTAATAGCATGCTCAACTGGAATAATATGTATAAATGCAATTAAGAAAGATGCTATATATCCCATCCAAATGACAGGATGTGCTTTTTGTTTAAATGCATTAAAATATTCATGTACACTCATACTAGCTACAATAGCAAATGTAATATCTACTACATAAGTATTCCCTAAAACTAATATTATAACCACAAGTGGCATACCAATAAGTGCTGAAACTATTCTTTTTATATCCATATACATTAACCTTTCTATTATTTTCCCTTTTTAATAGTTCTATTTTGATATTCTTTAATTGCTTTTAATAAATCTTCTTTTGTAAAATCTGGCCAATTTTTTTCAATAAATATAAATTCTGAATAAATTGTTTGCCATGGTAGAAATCCACTTGTTCTAATTTGACCACTTGTTCTAATTACTAAATTTGGATCTGGCTGTCCTACTGTATACAAATGATTACTTACTATTTGTTCTGAAATATCTTCTAAATCAATTTTATTATCTTTTACCTCTTTTGATATTTCTTTTATTGCTTTTATTATTTCTGCTCTTCCACCATAATTTAATGCAACATTAAATGTAATTCCTGTATTATCTTTTGTTCTTTCTATTGTTTTTTCAATACTTTTTTGAAGACCTTTTGACAATACAGTTTTGTCTCCTAACATTTTTACTTTAATATTTTCTGTATCTGCACGTTTTGAAAAATCGTCTAAATAAGTTTTCAAAAGTAACATTAAAGCTCCTACTTCTTCTTTTGTACGATTCCAATTCTCTGTAGAAAAAGCATATACTGTAAGATGTTTAATTCCTATTTTATTTGCATATCTTACAATATCTTCTAATACTTTTGCACCTTCTTTATGTCCTAATTTTGAATCTATTCCTCTTTTTTTTGCCCAAGTACGATTTCCATCCATGATAATTGCAATATGACTTGGTAATCTTTCCTGGTCAATTTCTTGTATTGTCATCTTTCCTCCTAAATATTTATACACTCATAATTTCTTTTTCTTTATTTGCTGTAATAGAATCAATTTCTTCTATTTTTTTATCTGTTATTTTTTGAATATCTTCTTCTGCTGTTCTTAAATCATCTTCTGTAATAAGAGATTCCTTTTGTTTCTTTTTAAATTCATCTATTCCATCTCTACGAATAGCACGAATAGCCACTTTTGATTCTTCTGCCATTTTTTTAATATCTTTTACTAACTCTTTTCTTCTTTCTTCATTTAATTCTGGGAAAGATAGACGAATTACTTTTCCATCATTATTTGGATTAATTCCAATATCAGATGCTAAAATTGCTCTTTCAATTTCTTTTAAAATACTTGCATCCCATGGTTGTATAACAATAAGTCTTGCTTCTGGTACAGATATTCCTGCAACTTGACTAATTGGCGTTTCTACTCCATAATAATCTAATTTTACTTTATTTAATATTGCAGGATTTGCTCTTCCTGCTCTTACTGAAGCTAAATTTTCTGCAAATACACTAATTGTTTTTTCCATCTTTTCTTCTATAAATTTATAATCCATAAATATTCTCTCCTTTTTATTTTATTATTGGTATTTTATTTATATTCGTAATTGTTATTTTACAATTGTTCCTATTTTTTCACCTTTAACAATTTTAATCATATTTTCTGGTTTATCAATTCCAAATACCATAAGTGGAATTTGATTATCTCTACAAAGTGCTGTTGCTGTTGAATCCATTACTTTTAAATCTTTTGTTAAAATATCTGTATATGAAATTTCATCATACTTTATAGCATCTTTATCTATTTTTGGATCTGCTGAATAAACTCCATCAATAGTTTTAGCAAGTAATATAACTTCTGCATTAATTTCTGCTGCACGAAGTGCTGCTCCTGTATCAGTTGAAAAATATGGATTTCCTGTTCCACAAGCGAATATAACTACTCTTCCTCTTTCTAAATGTTTTACTGCCTTTCTTCTAATATATGGTTCTGCAATTTGTCTCATTTCAATTGCTGTTTGTACTCTTGTTTTTAATTCTCTTGCTTCTAGGGCATCTTGTAATGCTAATGCGTTCATTGTTGTTGCAAGCATTCCCATGTAATCTGATGTAGTTCTTTCCATTTGGTGCCCGTATTTTCCTCTCCAAAAATTTCCACCACCAACAACAATTGCAACTTCTACTCCTAATTGTGTTAAATTTTTTACTTCATCACAAATATTGCCTACAGTTTCTGCGTCAATTCCTGTTTTTCTTTCTCCTGCTAATGCCTCTCCACTTAGTTTTAATAATACTCTTTTATACTTAATGTCCCCCACTTAATATACACTCTCCCTAAATTTATATTTTATCGTTTATTATTCTATCATATATCTTTTAAAATTTGCACTACTTTTTTAAGAATTTATTTATTTTTTGTTATTGTTTAAATCTTATATAATTATATAGGTTAATATTCAAACTCTATATATAGTTTAATGTATAATGTTAATGACTTTTGTTCTTGTAAATTTTTTTAGAATTTTGTATAATACCTATATGAAAACTTTAATTATAAATAAAAAATATGATAATAAAAAATTAAATATGGTTTTACAAAATGAATTTCCAGAATTGTCTATTCATACGATTTATAAAACTTTACGAAAAAAAGATATAAAATTAAATGGAAAACGTATTAACCAAGATGTTATTTTGCATAATGGTGATGTTCTTGAAATTTATATTGTAGATGATTTATTATATACTAAAAAGAATATTGAAATTGTTTATGAAGATAATTTTATTTTAATAGTTAATAAACCTAATAATTTAGAAATTCTTGGAGAAAATAGTTTAACTACTCTTCTTTCTAAAAAACAAGACTCTCCTATTTATCCTTGCCATCGCTTAGACCGTAATACCACTGGTATTGTATTATTTGCCAAAACCAAAGAAGTCCAAGATATCTTATTTAATAAATTTAAAAATTCCGAAATTCAAAAACACTACAAATGCCATGTATATGGTATTCCAAAAGTAAAAAAACAAATACTAACATCTTATCTTTTTAAAGATAAAAAAAAATCTATTGTTTATATTTCAGATATGCCAAAAAAAGGATATCGTAAAATTATTACAAGTTATGAAGTTTTAAATGAATTTAATAATAATACTTGTATTTTAGATGTTAGACTACATACTGGTAGAACTCACCAAATTCGTGCTCATTTGGCACATATAGGATATCCTATTATTGGTGATGGAAAATATGGAAAAAATGAAATTAATAAACTATTTCAAGCAAAAACACAAAAATTATGTAGTTACAAAATGAAATTTAATTTTCAAAATGATGATAATATATTAAATTACTTGAACCATAAGGAATTTAGTATTGAAAATAACTTTTAGTTATTTTCAATACTAAATAGAATAAGTATTATATTAATATATTATTTTTCTTGTAATATTTTCTTTATTTCCTCAAATCTTTTTATTTTCTGTGTTGTTGTTTTTATCATTGGTTCATCAGTTATAATAATACTACGTATATATTTATATGGTGGCATAGTTTTATTAATTTGTTTAATATCTTGCCAAATTTTATCTTTTAGTTCATCTTTCGATAATATTCCAAAAGTATCTTCTACATATTCTTTATTATATACAATTTTTACTGCTAAATCTAAATCATCATCTTTTGTTGGAATACCAAATACCATATTTTCTGATACATATGGAAGTGAACTAATTAATACTTCTAATTCTTCTGGATAAATATTTTTGCCATTTTTCATGACAATTACATTCTTTTTACGTCCTGTAATAAATAAAAAACCATCAGCATCTATATATCCTAAATCTCCTGTATGAAACCAATTGTTTATTAACACTTCTTTTGTTGCTTCTTCATTTTCAAAATATCCAAGCATTACATTTGGACCTTTTGCTATTACTTCTCCAATTCCTTGTTCATTTGGCTCAAAAATTTTAATTTCTACATCTTTTAATGGAAATCCAACAGAACCATAGCGAATATTTTCATCATTTTCTGCTGTAATTACAGGAGATGTTTCTGTTAATCCATATCCTTGTACTGTTCTAATTCCAAAATTCGTAAAATTTGCTACTACTGTTTTATCAATTGCAGCAGCTCCTGTTACCGCTAGTCTAAGTCCACCTAAGTTATCTATAATGCTTTTAAATAATATCCTTCTAATATCAATTTTAAATTTTAATAAAAATTTACTTACTTTTACTGCTATTTTAATTAATTTGGTTTTACCTTGTTTTTCAATTTCTTTTAGAATTTTTTTGTTCATTGCTTCTAATAATAATGGTACTGTAACAAAAACACTAACATGATATTCTTGTAAGTTTTTTTGTATGTATTTTAAACCATCACAAAAAACATTTGTTACACCATTACTAATAAAAAATAGTAAACCTGTAGAACCGAAATGTATGGTGTAATGGTAAAAATGCCAAATTTCTATCTGTTGAGTATATTTTTACAATAGAATTTAGTGCATAAACATTTGATACAATATTTTTTTGTGATAACATTACTGCTTTTGACGCAGATGTTGTTCCTGAAGTAAATAAAATTATATTCATAACATCAGGATTAATAACTGTATTTTCAAAACGATTATCTCCGTTTTATAAGTAATTTTTCTCCTTTATTTAATAAATCTGTAAATGATAAAAAACATTCTTTGTTTGTTTGGTCCATACAAATATAATATTCTATCTTATTTTGGTTATTTTGTTTTATATTTTGCATAATTTGGCTATATTTTTCTTCAAAAATTACTGCATTTGCATAGCTTCTTTGTAATAAACCTTCTATTTCTCCAAATGGCAAAGACTTATCCAATGGTACAACAATCCCTACACCACATAGTGTTGCAAGATATGCTAAACACCACTCATAACGGTTATTCGCAATAATAGCAATTCTTTTTCCTTCTAACCCTAATTCAATTAATGCTGTTCCAAGCTTTTTAATATCTTCTTGTAACATTTTATATGTAATATTTTTATATGTTACTTTTTCTTGTTGCTTTTCTTTTATGATAAATGCAATATTATTGGGATATGTTTTAACTGTATCTGTTACTAATTCTCTTATATCTTGGTATTCTTTTGCTTTATATAATATTCGTTTTTTGTTCATATAAATAAACTCTCCTTTTTTATAATTTATTATTATAATACACGAGTTATATTTATTTTACTATTATACTGTGCGGTCAGTTAGAAAATTATCAATAAAATCATATAGTGTGTCCTAGAATAGGAACTGTCTTTTCATTACACAAAAAAAGAGGTTAGGAGTTTCCTCCTTCCCTCTTTTCCATGTGATGGTTAAAATTTTATTGACAGTACTATGATATCTCCATCTGTATCATTTCGCAAGTCGTGGAATTCATTGGGCTTACAAATTGCAAACTTGCACCGCTTACCGTTAATTAATGCTGGCTTACCCTTAATAATAAGATAAATTTCTGAAATTCCATCAGGATGATCATGCCTCCCAATGTAAGAACCCTTTTTCACTATCATTATTTGCAACTTTGCAAGCACTTTACCATCAGTATCACATATCAGTTTTTCTGGCGAAAATGCAACATTTCCATTTCCTCCCCGGACATTTTCTGTGTTTACCCATGATAAGTCATTAATCTTCATCATATTTTGTCCTCTCTTTCTTACAAATATTATATAACCATTATAACACATTTGTCTTATTTTGTAAAATTATGTTAATTTTAACTGTTACTAATTCGTAATATTTGACCGTGGATAAATTAAGTTTGGATTTCTAATTTGATTTATTCTTACAATATTTGCAACGGTTGTATGGTAACGGTTTGCAATATAAGTTAAATTATCTCCTCTTCCAACCCTATAATAAGTAGTTCCTGTTGCATGTGCATCATTTGAACGTATATCTCTTCTAATTAACAAGATTTGACCGTGGGTAAATTAAATTTGGATTTTGAATGTTATTTAATGTAACAATACTATTTATTGTAGTTCCATATCTTCTTGAAATGTTCCATAAATTATCTCCTCTTTTTACAATATATGTTGTACTTGTCGTAGAGGTGGGTTCATTATTTGGTTTATCTGATGTTGTAATTTTTAATACTTCTCCTGTATAAATTAAATTAGGATTTTGAATATTATTTAGTGCTACAATTTGTTCTACACTTGTTCCATATAAAGATGCAATTTTAGATAATGTATCTCCTCTTTTTACTGTATAATATATAACATTCTTAATTTCTTCTGGTGATGGATTATTAGGTTTTGGAATTTCTCCTGAATCTTCTAAAAAAATACCTTCTGTAAATCGGTCTAAATCAACATCTCCATTAATTCCTTCAATTCTTCCTCTATCCCAATACTGAAATCCTACCCAGTTTTCCCATTTCCCATTATCTTTTGGGGTATTTACACCATATTGTGCTACCCATAAAGGATACCTACTTGCAAGTTCATAAGAAAAAATATTTGTTGCATCATAAGTATTTGAATAAATTACCATATCTTTTTTTGTTAGTTCTCTTGTTCTTTCTAAAAATACTCTTGATATATTATTTATTTCATTATTACTTAAATTGCCAAACACTTCAAAGTCCATAGCAAGTCTACAATTAGGTTGAGTTCCTGAAATTACTTTGGAAAAAAATTCAGCTTCTTTTATTGCTTGTTCCTCATTTCTTGCCCTAACAAAATGATAAAATCCTATATTTAGTCCATTATTTTTTGCACCTTCATAGTTATTTCTAAATTCCGAATCTACTAAATAGTCTCCTTCACTTGCTTTTATGTATACAATATCAATTCCTGCTTCTTTTACTAAACGGTAATCAATTTTTCCTTGATAAGCACTTACATCAATTCCTTTATAAATTGTATTACTAGATGGAGCTAAAGCAAATACTACATTATACCACATAGTAAAAGATGACAATAAAAATAGCCACACCAAGAACATTACTTTTAAAAATTTCTTTTTCACTATTTTTTCCTCCTTATATCAAATCTTCTACTCATTTAAGTACTTTTTTACAAGATTAAATAGTTTAATACATATATAATTAAAATTGCTTCTACAAATTAAAAAATAGAGTAGATACTTTTTCTACTCTATTTTATGAAATATGTCTTGTTTTGGTTATTATACTATAAATAGTCCTATCATATAAATTGCATAAATAATTAGATATGAAATTCCATTTGACCTTGTCATTTTATTTTTCGCTCCAATAAATGGAAATAAGGATAATAATACAGTTCCAACAATTAAAACAAAAATTTGATTATTATAGCTTGTACTATAAGTAATTCCGTGTAATACTTGCAGATACTCCTAAAATTAGTAATATATTAAATATGTTAGAACCTAATATATTTCCTATTGCAATATCACTATCTCCTTTTATTGCAGCTGTTACAGAGGTAACAAGTTCTGGCAGACTTGTTCCAATTGCAATAATTGTTAGGCTAATTACTTTTTGGCTAATCATTAAATTTTGTGCTATTATGATAGAATGATTTACTGTTAAATCTCCTCCTATTTTTAATCCTATAATTCCAAGTAAAATCCAACAAATTGATTTTAATGTAGAATTTTGGTTTTGTGTTTTAACTTCTATTAAAGTGTCTTTTTCTTCAAATTGTTCTCCTTTTTTTCCCATATAAATTGTATAACCAATAAATAAAATAAATAAAACTATTAAAATCATTCCTTCTATTTTGGTAATGTCTTTTCCTATATTACATAATATAAATAAAATAAAGGTAATTATAAGTGTCATTGGTATTTCAATAAGTCTTGTTTCTTTTTTAAATTCTATTGGTTTAATTATTGCAGATAATCCTAAAATAAGTAATAAATTACATAAATTACTACCAATTACATTTCCTACTGCCATATCTGAATAACCATCTATTGCTGAAGTAATACTAACAAATAACTCTGGCATAGAAGTTCCAATTGATACAATTGTAAGTCCTATAATGATTTCTGGTATATGAAATTTTTTGGCTAGTTTAGATGAGCCTTCTACTAAAAAATCTGCACCTTTTATTAGTAAACAAAATCCTATGAAAATCCAGATTATTTCTAATATCATAATTTCCCCCTAGTCTTTTATAGTTCTATTATATTATATCTATTTTTATAATTTGTCAATTGTCAAATGGGAAAGGATATGTTTTTATTATAATGCAATTATTTTTCTAGCCTAATATTTCCAGATACAGTTTCTATATTTAATTCTTCATAAGGCTCATGTCCCATTACATTTCTTCTATTTGGTAAAGTTACATTTCCAGAAACACTTTTTGTTTGAATTTCACAGTTAGATTCTTGATTTATATATGTTCTTACATTTCCTGATGTGGTTTTCATTTTTGAGTTTCCTGTTATTTTAAAATCATCACTTTTAATATCTCCAGAAATACTTGTAAGTTCTACATTTCCATCTATTTTTTGAAGTTTAATACTTCCTGATGTTGTCTTTGCTTCTATTTTTCCTTTTACACTTTTTATAAAAATATCTCCAGATACTGTTTTTAATGATAATATATCACTTTCTAAATTTCCTAAATTTATATCACCAGATACTGTATTTATTCTAATATCTTTTGATTCTATATTTCCCATTTTTACATCTCCACTTGTTGTAGAAATTTTTAAATCTTTAAATTTCAAACTATCTATTGCTTCTATATCACCAGATACTGCTTTAATTTCTAACTCACCCATATATTCTTTTGGAATATATATATCATACATTATTTTTTCTATAAATCCAATGTAAAATATAAAAAATGGTGGTTTCTTATTTTCACAAATTGTAATATTTGAAGATGCCTTATCTACTTTAAATAAGTTATCCTCTTTTAATTCTTTATATGAATACTGAACTATACGAATTTGGTTATCTTCTGTAAAAAATACATTTAAGTCTGAACTCTTAAAATCAAGATTAACTTTTTCTATATCATTTACTTCTATTTTTTGTTCTTTTCTAATATATTCTTCTTTTCTCACACTATCTACTCCTCCAAAATTCATAAACCAATTCCAATCATTATTATGAATAGCAAATACTAATACTTTACAAAGTCCAATAATCATACTAATTAATATAATTATAAGAATAACAATTCCTACTTTTTTCATATTATTCCTCCCCTAATTTAAACATTAATTTAATAATATTTTCTACTAATGCTGAAATTAAAAATATAATCCAAGAAATATACCATATTCCAAATGTAAAACTGACAATTAAATAAATTATAACAGTTAATGTCCATAAAATAGATTCAATTGCTTTTTTTATTTCTTTGTTTTTATCTTTTTTCCCTTTCCATTCTTTAAATTCTTCTACCATAGTATCTTCATATTTTGTATATTTGGGTTTTGTCATAAAATGATAAATTAATATACAAGTAGCCAAACCTGCAATTGCAAGAAAACTAGATGCTGTTACAAAATCTGGTAGTCCTAGTTCATCTGATATTACACATACAATTAAACTTAGAATATATATTCCTATACATATTGAAACTGTTAATCCTGTCTTTTTTCTTGCTTCATATGTATATTTTGTATGTATTGGATTATTTTTATTTAATTCTTCAATTAGTTCATCTACATCTCCAATTTCTTGTATTACAGTTTGCAAAGCTTCTTCCTCTTTTTTACCTTGCTTTACTAAATCTTCATATTTATCTTCTGCATTTGAAATAATTTCATCTTTTAAATCATTTGCTCTTTTTGTGTTTGGAGCTTTCTCAAATAAAATATTTACTTCTTTTCTAATGTTTTCTTTCATATTTTTATTTCCCCCTTTTATTCAAATAATATCTGATTTTCTTGGCATTACAATTGCCGCTACTATGTAGGCAAGTATTCCACTACCTCCACAACAAGAAAATAAGATCCATGCTAAACGTATAATTGTTGGATCTATGTCAAAATATTCTGCTATTCCTCCACATACTCCATCTATCTTCTTACCTTGCTCAATTTTATACAACCTCTTTTGCATTATTTTTTCCCCTTTCTATATTAGTTTATCAATTAGTTCTTTTGTTAATTTCCATTCCTCTATGCTTTTTTTATAAAATTCAATACCATTATTGGTAATAGAATAATATCGTCTCCTTGCACCACTATTATTTCCCTCTCCCCAAAAAGATGTAATATAACCTGTTTCTTCTAATCTCCTAAATGCACAATATAGAGTAGCATCATTCAATTCATATTTGTTATTTGTTTTTTCTTTTATTGATTTATTGATTTCATATCCATAGCTATTTCCTTTCATAAGATGTGCTAAAATAATAGTTTCTGTATGACCACGAATCATATCTGCTCGAATTGACATATTATCACCTACCTTTTCTTCTTATATTATTATATAGTGATATACCTTATCTGTCAAGGTATATTAAATAAAAAAGAGTAGTAACAATATTTTTCTATTGTTACTACTCTTTTTTATTGTTCTATTAGTTCTATTTTCATTTCATCAATTTGTGCTGGATATGTTTCCATTACAAGACCTGTATATGTAATCTTTACTTTGTCTCCTACTTTAAGTAATAATTTTTCTTTATCTGGGAATCCTACCATTACTTTATCTCCGAAGATTTGCTTCTTTTTCTGGTCTTACAAAAAATAAATTTTCTTCTACTTGTAATACTGTTGCCAAAAATGTTGGTCCAGACTCATATACATTTGCTGATTTAAGATAACTACAAATGGTTTCATCTTTACTTTCACTTGAAGGTTTATATACTGTTAATTTAATTTTATTATATTCGCCATCTTCTGTTTTTGTAATATTATAAATTTCTCCAGAATAATCTTCTTTTGTAGTAATAATTCTGTCTTCTTTTGTAGAAAATTTATCTCTTGTATTATCTGTTGTTATTTTGTATTTATTATCTTTTGTATATTCTATATCTGTAAGAATCATGTCTCCTTCTAAAGTATATTGGATAATTCTAATTGTATCTGGAATTCGATTTTTACTATTAATTTCAGTATTTTTAATAAATTTATCTAATTCTTGTTTGTTATATATATTTTTATAAGAAATTATAAAACATCCATCTTTTAGTGCCTGTTCAAAACTATATTCTTTTGGTAATTGTGTAAAAGGAACATACTTTTCATTTTGATTTTGTATATTATTTAAATTTGTTACTATATCTTCATTTAAATAGTCTTCATATTTCATAAAATAACTACCAATGTAAGATTTGTTATTTCCATTAATAGTTTTATAATCAATTATTTTATATCCTAAGCCTAAATATATAACAGTTCCACCATCATTTACTATTTTATATTGTACAGCAAAAATTGGTGCTTTATTATGTTTTATTCTGTAACTATCTATTGTAAAAAATAGAATTCCTAATAGTAAAATACCAATTAAAATTATAATAATCCATGCCCCTATTTTCTTTTTCATTTTATCACCTTTCCCTTCCTATTGTTTAGATGCTTTTTTTAATCTTTTTTGTTGGTGTTTTTGAAAAATAATAAAAAATATAATTGATATTAGTAAAAATATTGCCGAAGCTCCCAATAGATACCAAGGCATTATTGTTTTATTTTCAGGAATGTCTATAAAGTTTGGTTCTTGTATCACATTGTCTAGTCTTGAATTTTCTTGTAGTGTGTCTTTTATTGCTTCTTCTTTTGTTGTAGTGCTTTCCTCTTTTTCGTTATTATCTAATTGCTTATTATTTATTTGTTGTTGCTCACTAGACTTTTTTTCTGTTTTTTGGCTTATAACAAAACAAATAGCAAATAACAAACTCATTGTTAAATTTCCTAATGATATTTTTAAAGCTTTCAATGCTTTATAATATTTCCATTGTACAGTTCCAATTGGCATATTTAATAAAATAGAAATTTGCCTAAAATTTAGTTTAGACAATACCTTTAATGATATGATTTCTTGTTCTTGGATACTTAATCCTCCGTATTAATTTTTGGTAACTTTCTTTTTCTATAATTTCATCTATTTTTGTATCTCCATCTATTAATTCATAAATAGTTTCTATTTTATATTCTTTTTTATGTTGTCTTATATATGCCATTGCTTCATTTTTTGTAACTGTATATAGCCAAGTTGCTTCTTTGGTTGTTGGTAATTTTTCTTTTGGTATTTTTACTAATTTTACAAAGACATTTTGCATTACATCTTCAGCATTTTCTTTATTTTTAAGAATAGAAAATGCTATTTTATATACTAAGTTATGATATTTAATGTATAATTCTTCTTCTACTTTTTCTCCTAATATTTGTTTTTGTATTAATTGGTGTAATTTTACTTTATCTATTTTCATTAATTATTATTCTCCCAAATTTTTATAATTTATATTTAATAAATTATCTTCCAACATAATATATATTGGGTTAGTGCAATAATATCATATTAAAAAAAATAAAACAACAAAAGCTATATAGCTTTTGTTGTTTTATTTTTTATTTCATAGCTTCTTCTACTGCTACTGCAACTGATACTGTACATCCAACCATTGGATTGTTTCCCATACCAATTAATCCCATCATTTCTACATGTGCTGGAACAGATGATGAACCTGCAAATTGTGCATCTGAATGCATTCTTCCCATAGTATCTGTCATACCATATGAAGCAGGTCCTGCTCCCATATTATCTGGGTGAAGTGTTCTTCCTGTTCCTCCTCCTGATGCTACTGAGAAGTATTTCTTTCCTTGTTCTATACATTCTTTTTTGTATGTACCTGCAACTGGGTGCTGGAATCTTGTTGGGTTAGTAGAGTTTCCTGTAATAGATACATCTACTCCTTCCATATGCATAATAGCAACTCCTTCTCTTACGTCATTTGCTCCATAACATCTAACTTTTGCTCTTTCTCCATCTGAATATGCAATTTCTTTTACTATATTTACTTTTCCTGTGAAAAAATCAAAATCTGTTTGTACATATGTAAATCCATTAATTCTTGAAATAACTTGTGCTGCATCTTTTCCAAGTCCATTTAAAATAACCCTTAATGGTTCTTTTCTTACCTTATTTGCAGATTTTGCAATTCCTATTGCTCCTTCTGCTGCTGCAAAAGATTCATGTCCTGCTAAAAATGCAAAACATTTTGTTTCTTCTGATAATAGCATAGATGCTAAGTTTCCATGTCCTAATCCTACTTTTCTGTCATCTGCAACAGAACCTGGAATACAAAATGCTTGTAATCCTTCACCAATACAACGTGCTGCATCTGCCGCTTTTATGCATCCCTTTTTTATTGCAATTGCTGCACCTAGTGTATATGCCCATGCTGCATTTTCAAAACAAATTGGTTGAACACTTTTTGTAATATCATATGGATTAAATCCTTTTTCTTTACAAATATTTAACGCATCTTCAAAATCTTTAATTTTGTATTTTTCCATTACTGGTTTAATTTGGTCTATTCTTCTTTCATAACTTTCAAATGTTACCGCCATTATTTATTCCTCCTCATATTATTATATTATGATATTATTCGTATTTTACTCTTTTCTTGGGTCAATCTTCTTAACTGCTTCATCAAATCTTCCGTATTTTCCACTTGCTTTTTCTATTGCTTCTATTGGTTCAATTCCTTTTTTAATATTTTCCATCATTTTTCCTAAATTAACATATTTATATCCAATAATTTGATTGTCTTTATCAAGACCTATTTCTACTATGTATCCTTCTGCAAGCTCTAAATATCTTGGTCCTTTTGCAAGTGTTGAATAAATTGTTCCCACTTGGCTTCTATGTCCTTTTCCTAAGTCTTCAAGTCCTGCTCCTATTTGTAATCCTCCCTCTGAAAATGCAGATTGTGATCTTCCATATACAATTTGTAAGAATAATTCTCTCATTGCAGTGTTTATCGCATCACAAACTAAATCTGTGTTTAATGCTTCTAATATTGTTTTTC
Source organism: uncultured Clostridium sp. (assembly GCA_947363765.1). GTDB lineage: Bacteria > Bacillota > Clostridia > TANB77 > CAG-508 > RGIG8482. Next base: position 19,212 of record CANAQC010000011.1, read on the forward strand.
CTACTAATATTTCTCCTGCCATTGCTGCTGAATGTGTCATTCCTGAACATCCAATTGTTTCTACTAGTGCTTCTTGTATAATCCCTTCTTTTATATTTAATGTTAATTTACATGCTCCTTGTTGTGGTGCACACCAACCAATACCATGTGTTAAACCTGATATGTCTTTAATTTCCTTTGCTTTTATCCATTTTCCCTCTTCTGGAATTGGTGCTGGTCCATGGTCTACTCCTTTTGCAACTGGACACATTTCTTCTACTTCTTTTGAATAAATCATTTTTTTGCTCCTTTCTAATATTAGATTATATATTAATTAAATTTTAAAGACGTTATTTAAGAATTCATATTTAAAATTTGATTTTTTATATTTAATTTTTCATTTGTTACTTCATCAATTTCTATATTCTTTTTTCCCTTGTTTATTTTTATATTGACTTGCTCGTTGTTATCTTGTCTATTAAATTCTGTAATATCACTAACTGGTTTTTTATAAATTCCTTCTTGGTATGTAGTATGATTACTATTTTTATATGAATAACTATTTAAATATTCTTCTATCATATCTCTTTCTTTTTTTGTATAATTAGATAATGGAATTCCTAAATATTGATGTCTCCATATTAAATGTCTATCATTACTTGTATAGTTTGAGCCTTGCAAATTTTCATAATTGTATTTAGCACTAAACTTAAAATCTTCAATAGAAATTGTTACACTACTCCAAGGTCTTTCTCCTAAATTTATGAGTTTAGTCCTTAAATCTTTTATTTCTTCATATAACTTTTGAGCTAGTTTTAAATATGCCTTTTCATCTAAATTAAATTTGCTAGGTACCTCATATACATTTATGGGGTTTTTTCTTATAATGCTTTTTGGAAAATAATAAAAAAACATTTCTCCTGTTTGTATTCCCTTAAAATGGTCTATAACAGATGCATAAAGATATACACGATCCCATTTTTCAGGAATCATGTAAAATAACTGTTTTTGTATGTTTTCATACCTGTTTCTAATACTTGATATTGTTAGCATAAACGACCTCGCTTATTTTCTAATAATGATACTTTCTCCTGTCATTTCTTCTGGTTTTTCTAATCCCATAATATCTAGCATTGTTGGTGCTAAATCTGCTAATTTTCCTGTTTTTAATTCTACATTTTCCATTCCAAATAGTATTAATAAAACTGGATTTGTAGTATGTGCTGTATGTGGTTCTCCTGTTTTATAATCAATCATTTGCTCTGCATTTCCATGGTCTGCTGTAATTAATAGAATTCCATCTACTTTTTCTATAGCTTCTACTACTTTTCCAACACATTCATCAATTGTTTCAATTGCTTTTACTGCGGCTTCTAAATTCCCTGTATGACCTACCATATCTGGGTTTGCATAGTTTAAAATAATAGTATTATATTTTCTACTTTCAATTGCTTTTATTACTTTATTAGTTACTTCATATGCACTCATTTCTGGTTGTAAATCATATGTTTCTACTTTTGGTGATGGTACTAAGATTCTATCTTCTCCTTCATATTGTTTTTCTTCTCCACCATTAAAAAAGAATGTAACATGTGCATATTTTTCTGTTTCTGCAATACGAAGCTGAGTTAATTTTTTACTACTTATATATTCCCCAAATGTATTTTTTAAAGAAGTAGGTTTAAATGCAACATGAACATTTGGCATTGTTTCATCATAGCTAGTCATACATACAAAATATAAATTTAAATTTTTGTTTGTTTTAAATCCGTCAAATTCATTATCTACTAAACTTCTTGTAATTTCTCTTGCTCTGTCTGGTCTAAAGTTAAAGAAAATAACTGAATCATTTTCTTTTATTGTAGCAACCAAGTTATCTCCATTACAAATTAAAGTTGGCTCTACAAATTCGTCAAAGATTTCTTTTTGATATGATGCTTCAATTGCGCTAATTGCAGTTTGTGCTTTTTCTCCTTTTCCATTAACTAATGCATTATATGCTTTTTCTACTCTTTCCCACCTTTTATCACGATCCATCGCATAAAATCTACCTGTAATACTTGCAATTTTACCAATTTCTTTTTCTTTCATTTTTTCTTCTAGTTTTGCAATATAACTTTCAGCAGAAGCAGGTGGTGTATCTCTTCCATCTAAAAAACAATGAACATATACATTTTCTATTCCTTTTCTTTTTGCAAGTTCTAACAAAGCATATAAATGTCTAATATGACTATGCACTCCTCCATCTGATAATAGACCCATAATATGAAGATTAGAGTTATTTTTTTTACAGTTTTCTATAGCTTCATTAAATTCTATATTACTAAAAAAATCTCCATCTTCAATTGATTTTGTAATTCTAGTTAGTTCTTGATATACAATTCTTCCTGCACCAATATTAGTATGACCAACTTCTGAATTTCCCATTTGTCCATCTGGAAGTCCCACATTTAGTCCACTTGTATAAATGTTTGTTGTTGGACATATTTTCATTAGTTTATCAATATTTGGAGTATTTGATATTTTTATGGCATTTCCTTTTTCATTTGTATTTTCTCCAAATCCGTCTAAAATCATTAGCATTGTCAATTTATTTTCCATTTTTTTACCTTCCTTTTATTTTGCTTATATATTATAGTTTACAATTTTAGCAAAGTCTTCTGGTTTTAGACTTGCTCCACCTACTAGTGCTCCATCAATATCTGAAGTACTAAATAGTTCCTTACTATTTTCTGGTTTTACACTACCACCATATTGGATTATAACTCTTTGAGCTATCGTTTGTCCATATATTTTACAAATTTCGTCACGAATTTCTTTTATGCTATTATTAGCATCTTGGCTTGTTGCTGTTTTTCCAGTTCCTATTGCCCAAATTGGCTCATATGCAATAATTATATTTTCTACTTGGCCACTACTTAAACCTTCTAATGCAAGTCTTGTTTGATTTGTAATTACTTTATTTGTAATTCCTGCTTCTTTTTCTTGTAGACTCTCTCCTACACATAAAATTGGTTTTAATTCATTTTCTAAAGCTGATTTTATTTTTTTATTAACTGTTTCATCAGTTTCTGCAAAATATTGTCTTCTTTCTGAATGTCCTATTATAACATATTCTACACCAATAGATTTTAACATAGAACCAGATATTTCTCCAGTGTATGCACCTGTTTCTTCCCAATGCATATTTTGTGCTCCTATTTTTACATTTGTTCCTTTTGTATGTTTTGCTAAACACTTCAAATCTAAAAATGGTGCACAAATTATTACCTCATTTTTTGAATTTTCTACAAGTGGTATAAATTCAGACATAAACTTTTTTGCTTCTTCTGGTGTTTTATTCATTTTCCAATTTCCTGCAATTACTTTCTTTCGCATATATATTTCTCCTTTACTATTTTATTATAACTCTATTTGTCTTTGTTTTTCTATGTTAATAAAAATTTCTTGTGCTAAATCTATTTTTTGTCCTAATTCTTCTGTGTAGAATATTCTCCAATTTGATTTAGCATTTTTAATATCTTGTTTTAAATCTTCAAAGTTTTCTAATGTCTCTGCTTTTTCAATTTCTTTTTCTTTTGCTTTTTCTTTAATACTTTCATTTAATTGTTCTTGAGTATAATCAATTATAGCTAAAAATGTAAAACATTGTTTATCTTTTATTAATGGATGTGGTAATATCATATTACCTAAATTATGAATCTGTATTTCTTCATGATTTATTCCTGTTTCCTCTATTATTTCTCTATACATAGCCTGTGTTGGTGTTTCTCCATTTTTCTTTATATGTCCTGAAATCATATCTTTCTTTCCAGGATCTAACTTTTGATTGTCTTTTCTAATAAATCTAAATATTTGGCCTTTCTTATTTATTACAATTGCTGATACAAATTCTTCTTTATCTGTTTGTATATTTTTGCTTTCTATTTTATAATTTGATAACATGTTTTTATTTACCCCTCTTAATATTACTTATCTTCTAAACATTCTATTCCTGGTAATTTCTTACCTTCTAAAAATTCTAGGCTTGCTCCACCACCTGTTGAAATATGTGTCATTTTATCTGCTAAACCTGCTTTTTCAATAGCAGAACTAGAATCTCCTCCTCCAATAATAGTAATAGCATCAACTTCTGCTAATGTTTTTGCAATTTCATTTGTTCCAATTGCAAATTGGTCAAATTCAAATAATCCAAGTGGTCCATTCCATACAATTGTTTTTGCATTTTGTAGTTCTTGTTTATATAATTTTATAGTTTCTTCTCCTATATCAAATCCTTCCCAATCTTTTGGAATTTCTGTATATTTTACAGTTTTGCTTTCTGTATTTTTGTCAAATTCTTTTCCTATTCTCGTATCAACTGGTAACATTAACTTAACATTTTTTTCTTTTGCTTTTTTCATTAATTCTAATGCTAAATCAAGTTTATCTAATTCGCATATAGAATTTCCAATTTCATATCCTTGTGCTTTAAAAAAAGTATATGCCATTGCACCACCAATTATTAATGTATCCACTTTTTCAAGTAATGCATTTATTACTCCAATTTTGTCAGAAACTTTTTTTCCTCCTAATATAGCAACAAATGGTCTTTTGGGATTTTCTAATGCATTTCCCATTAGTTCAATTTCTTTTTGGATTAAAAATCCAGAAACTGCTGGTAGATAATCTGCTACACCTGCTGTTGATGCATGTGCTCTATGAGATGTTCCAAAAGCATCATTTACATAAATTTCAGCAAGAGATGCAAGCTGTCTTGCCATTTCAGAATCATTTTTTTCTTCTCTTATATCAAAACGAACATTCTCAAGTAGTACTACTTCTCCTTCTTTCATATTACTTGTTAGATTTTTTGCACTTTCTCCTACAATATCCATAGCTAATTTGACATCTATTCCTAATTCTTTAGATAATTCCTTTGCAACAGGTTTAAGTGAAAATTCTTTTTTTACTTCTCCTTTTGGTCTGCCTAGATGCGAACAAAGAATAACTTTTGCTTTATTTTCTAATAAATATTTTATTGTTGGTAATGATGATTCTATTCTTCTTGTGTCTGTAATATTTCCCATATCATCTTGTGGCACGTTAAAATCGCAACGAACCAATACTTTTTTTCCTTTTACATCAATGTCTTTTACTGTTTTTTTATTCATATTAAAACCTCCTAATTTCCTTTTATTATATGAACTTCTACCAATTTTATACAAAAGGTATATATATTACCATTATATAGTGATAATATATATGCCTTTTATATAAAGTTATAGAGACAAGCTTTTTGGGCTTGCCCCTACAAACCCTACAATTTGTATTGTATGGTATTATCCACGTGTTGCTATATATCTTGCTAAGTCTACTAATTTATTTGAATATCCCCATTCATTGTCATACCATGCAACTAATTTTACAAATGTGTCTGTTAATTGTATTCCTGCTGTTGCATCAAAAATTGATGTATGTTCATCATTTACAAAGTCTGTTGAAACAACTGGATCTTCTACATATTCAATAATTCCCTTAAACTCGTTTTCAGATGCTTTTTTCATTACATTACATATTTCTTCATATGTTGTAGGTTTTTCTAAGTTACATGTTAAATCTACAACAGAAACATCTGGTGTTGGTACTCTAAATGCCATACCTGTTAATTTTCCATTTAAAGATGGTATAACTTTTCCAACCGCTTTTGCAGCTCCTGTTGAAGATGGAATAATATTTGCTGCTGCTGCACGTCCTCCTCTCCAGTCTTTTTTAGATGCTCCATCTACTGTTTTTTGTGTTGCTGTTGTTGCATGAACTGTTGTCATAAGACCATCTTTAATTCCAAAGTTATCATTAATTACTTTTGCAAGTGGTGCTAAACAGTTTGTTGTACAAGATGCATTTGAAACAATATTCATACTTGGGTCATAATCTTCATTATTTACACCCATAACAAACATTGGCGCATCTTTTGATGGTGCACTAATAATAACTTTTTTTGCTCCTGCATCAATATGAGCCTGCGCTTTTTCAAGTGTTGTAAATACTCCTGAACATTCTAATACATAGTCTACTCCATCTGCTCCCCAAGGAATGTTTTTTGGATCCATTTCATTATATACTTTAATTTCTTTTCCATTTACTACTAGTTTTCCGTTTTCTTCTTTTACGTCTCCTTCAAATTTTCCGTGTACTGAATCATATTTTACCATGTAAGCCATATAATCAGCTGTAATAAAAGGGTCATTAATTGCTACTACTTCTACATCTCCTTTTTTTAATGCTGCTTGGAATGTTAAATTTCCAATTCTTCCAAATCCATTGATTCCAACTCTAATTGCCATTTTAAAATTCCTCCTTCTTGGAAGTTTGAGGTTCGATTTTCAAGGTTTAAAGATTTTTTTAATTTAAACCTCTATCATCTAACATCTAACTCCTAGTTTTATATTTTGTCCTTTTTAAAGAACATTATCATTCTATATCAAAAAAGAACACTTTTCAAGTGTTCTTTTTAATATTTTTATCCAAATATTCCCCTTTTTTTTATAGGTGGTTGTTCATTCATTGTTTTTGCAAGTTCTATTAATAATTCTCTTTGCTCTTTTGATAAACGCTTTGGAGTCTGTATTTCTACTGTAAATATTAAATCTCCCTCATAACTTCTGTTTACTGCTTTAAATCCTTTGCCCTTAATTCTAAACCTTGTTCCTGTTTGTGTTCCTTCTGGAATTTTGAACTTTTCTTTTGAACCATCTACCATTGGTATTTCAAGTTCTGCTCCTAATGTTGCTTGTGTAAAAGTAATTGGTATATCGCAAAGCACATTATAATCTTGTCTTGTAAAAATATTATGTCTTTTAATATGTACTGTAATATATAAATCTCCTTTTGGTCCCCCTTTACTACCTGGTGCTCCTTCTCCTCTTAATACTACAGTTTGATTTTCATCAATTCCTGCTGGAATTTTTACTCTTATTTTTGCTTGTTTTCTTATAGTTCCTTTTCCTCTACAATTATCACATGGTTCTTTTATTATTTTTCCTTCTCCGTGGCATGTTGGACATGTTCTTGTAGTTTGCATTTGTCCTAGAATTGTAGTTTGTACTTGTTTAATTTTTCCTGTCCCATTACACATTGTACAAGTATCTACTTTACTTCCTGGTTTTGCACCACTTCCATGACAAGTATCACATGTATCTTCACGATTAATATTAATTTCTCTTTCTACTCCTAAGAACGCTTCTTCAAAACTAATCTCCATATTATATTGTAAATCTGCACCTTTTACTGGTCCATTACTTTGTCTTGACGAAGTCCTTCCTCCAAATCCTCCTCCAAAAAAGGATGAAAAAATATCCCCTAAGTCTCCCATATCAAATCCATCAAATCCAGATGTAGAATATGAATAATATCCTCCTCCTGGTCCACCACCTCCAAAACCACTTGGTCCATCTGGTCCAAATTGGTCATACATTCTTCTTTTGTTTGCATCTGACAAAGTCTCATATGCTTCGTTTACCTCTTTAAACTTTGCTTCTGCCTCCTTTTTATTATCTGGATTTGCATCTGGATGGTATTTTTTGGCAAGCTTACGATAAGCTCTTTTTAATTCATCATCACTTGCATTTTTATTAACACCTAATACTTCATAATAATCTTTCTTTGTAGCCATTTTAGCCTCCATTTGGATATTAAATTTAGAGATTAGAAGTTAGATAATTCTAACTTCTAAATTCTAAATTTTAAATCTCTAATTATTTATTTTCTCCATCTTCTTCTACTTTGTAATCTGCATCATATACATTTCCATCGTTTGTTGCATTCTCTGCATTTTGTGTAAACTCGCTTGGATCTACTCCTTCAGCTCCTGCATTTGGATTTGCTTGTTTATAAAGTTTTTCAGATATTTCATAAAAAGCTTGTGTTAATTTTTCTGTTGCTTCTTTTATTTTGTCAATATCTGTTCCTTCTAATGCTTTTTTTACATTATCTATTTCTGTTTCTACTTTTGCCTTTTCTTCTTGTGATACTTTGTCTCCTATATCTTTTAGAGTTTTTTCACTATTGTATACTAAACTTTCTGCGTTATTTCTTGCTTCTATTTCTTCTTTTTTCTTCTTATCTTCACTAGCATGTGCTTCTGCATCTTTTACAGCTTTTTCAATATCTTCATCTGATAAGTTTGTACTTGCTGTAATTGCTACATCTTGACTATTTCCTGTTGCCATATCTTTTGCAGATACATGAACAATACCATTTGCATCAATATCAAATGTTACTTCTATTTGTGGTACTCCACGAGGTGCTGCTGGAATTCCTGTTAATTGAAATCTTCCTAGAGTTTTATTATATGCTGCCATTTCACGTTCACCTTGTAGTACATGTACTTCTACACTTGTTTGACCATCTGCTGCTGTTGAGAATATTTGTGATTTTTTTGTTGGAATTGTTGTATTTCTTTCAATTAATTTTGTAAATACTCCTCCATATGTTTCAATACCAAGTGATAATGGTGTTACATCTAATAATACTAAATCTTTTACATCTCCAGATAATACTCCACCTTGAATTGCAGCACCAATTGCCACACATTCATCTGGATTAATTCCTTTATCTGGTTCTTTTCCTGTTACTCTTTTTACTAATTCTTGTACATATGGTACTCTTGTAGACCCACCTACTAATAGAACTTTGTGTATATCAGATGCTGAAATTCCTGCATCTTTTAGTGCTTGGTTAACAGGTCCTGCTGTTGATTCTACTAAATCATGGATTAATTCTTCAAATTTTGCTTTTGTTAATGTAATATCCATATGTTTTGGTCCTGTTGAATCTGCTGTAATAAATGGTAAATTAATGTTTGTTTGTTGTACACCTGATAATTCAATCTTTGCTTTTTCTGCTGCTTCTTTTAAACGTTGCATTGCCATTTTATCAGCACTTAAATCAACACCTTGTTCTTTTTTAAATTCTGCTACTAAATAATCAATAATTTTTTGGTCAAAATCATCTCCTCCTAGATGATTATTTCCACTTGTTGCTAATACTTCAAATACTCCATCACCAATATCTAGTATAGAAACATCAAAAGTTCCTCCTCCTAAATCATATACCATAATTTTTTGGTCTTGACCTTCTTTATCCATACCATATGCAAGAGAAGCAGCTGTTGGTTCATTAATAATTCTTAATACTTCTAATCCTGCAATTTTACCAGCATCTTTTGTTGCTTGTCTTTGTGAATCACTAAAATAAGCTGGTACTGTAATTACTGCTTGTTTTACATCTGTTCCTAAATAATTTTCTGCATCTTGTTTTAATTTTTGTAGAATCATTGCAGAAATTTCTTGTGGTGTAAAATCATCACTTTCAATTTTTACTTTTTTATCTGTTCCCATATTTCTTTTAATTGAAATAACAGTATTATCTGGATTTGTAACAGCTTGACGTTTTGCAATTTGTCCTACTAATCTTTCTCCATTTTTTGAAAATGCTACAACAGATGGTGTAGTTCTATTTCCTTCTGCATTTGGTATAACTACTGCTTCTCCTCCTTCCATTACTGCAACACATGAATTTGTTGTTCCTAAATCAATTCCTATAATTTTTCCCATTTTAATTAAACTTCCTTTCTTTTATCTTTTTATTTTTTAGCTTTTGTAAATATATATTTAAAAATTTAATAACATTATTTATTTAAAACAATTTAAAAGTAGTATATTGCTAGGAAAACGAGCAATAAATTTTTGAAATTATTTGTATATTGAAAAAATTTATGCAAATTTTGACAACGCAAGATGCTGCTTTTCATTTGTTTAATTGGCTACTACTACCATAGAATGTCTAATAACCTTTTCTCCTATTTTATAGCCTTTTCTAAATTCTTCTTTTATTTGTTTTTCTCCTAAAGAGTCATCTTGTACACTACTTACTGCTTCATGATATTCTGGATTAAAGGTTTCTCCTACAGTTTTAATTTCTTCTACACCCAAATTTGATAAAGTATCTATTAATTGTTTATAAACCATTTCTACCCCTTGTTTGTAACTTTCATCTTGTGTTTTTACTAAAACTGCCTTTTCTAAATTATCTACAACAGGTAAAATAGATGTTACAATATCTGATGTTAATGAATTATATAAGCTGTCTCTTTCTTTTGAACTTCTTTTTTTGAAGTTATCAAACTCAGCCATTAAACGTTTATAACGATCTGTCATGTCTTCTAATTCTTGTTTTGTATTATCCTGTTTTATTACTTCTACCTCATTTTCTTGTTCTTTTTCTACTACTTCTTCCTTATTTTCTTCCATATAATTCTCCTTTCTTATTTTTATATATCTTTTTCTTTCATTTTTTTGCTAATATATTTCATAACAGAAATTACTTTTGAATAATCCATTCTTTTAGGTCCAATTATACCAATTGTTCCTAAATCTTTATCTCCTATAGAATGTTTGAATGTAATAATACTAAAATCTTTTAACTGTTCATTATCATTTTCATCTCCAATATATACATTAATATCTTTTGCAATTCCTGAATTTAACATGTCTAATACTAGTTCTTTTTCATCTAAAATATTAACAAAATTTTTTGCAATTTCTAAACTTTTAAATTCTGGTAAATCAAATGCTTTTTTAGTTCCTTCTAAATAAATTTTATTTTCTTCTTCAATTACTTTATTTATTTGTTCAATAATTGGTTTAATTACCTCTACACTATAATTTATTTCAGCAAATATATATTCTTCCATTGGTTTGTCAATTTTACTAAGCGGTTTTCCTTTTAGTTTGCTATTAAACAAATTATTTAATGTTTCTACTTGACTTTGATTAATGTCTTCATCATATTTAATAATAGTTTCTTTTACCATACCGCTATCTGTAACAATAACTACCATTAACATTCTTAAACCTAATAAAACAAATTTAATTTCTTCTATTATTTGCATATCAGATTTTGGACCAATTGCAACAGTTGTATAATGTGTAATCTCTGATAAAGTAGATGTTGCAATTTTAGTTAAATCTTCAATTTCATTAACTTTTGCTGATAATTTGTTTTGAATATACTTAATTTCTTCTAATGAAATATCTTCATCATTTACTAACTCATCTACATAAAATCTATAACCTTTTTTCGAAGGTATTCTACCAGAAGATGTATGTGGCTTATCTAGATAACCATTTTGTTCTAATTCTGCAAGTTCATTTCGAACAGTTGCACTACTATAATTTAATCCGTATTTTTCTACAAGTGTAGCTGAACTAACTGGTTCTGCCGTATTTATATATTCATCTACTACTGCTTGTAAGATTTCTTTTTTACGTTTATCTAGCACATTTACCACCTCTTTTTAGCAATTAATATATTCGACTGCTAATTACTTTTAATATATTATAACCAAATTTAGCAATTGTCAACCCCAATTGCTAAAAATCTTTGTGAATTTTTTGTGAAAAAAGAAACCTCGGGAAAATTATATATCCCGAGGACTCGAAGATCCTTCATCTGATTGCATTTTGTATAGTGGAATTACTACTATTACTCCTACAATTATAAGAACTACTCCTTTTAATATATCTATCTGATAACACCATACTCCCAATATAGATATACAAAATGCCATAGATACTAGTATAATTTCATTCCGTGCATTCTTTATTGCAGGAATCACTAATACTACCCCCATAGACATAAGAATTCCTCCAATTATCATATTTGTACTAAAACACCATACTCCCAATACAGATAATATAATTGCTAAAACCATCATTTTGCCTTCTCCTTATTTTTACAACAATGGTTACCCATTACATTTTTATTATATCATTTTTACATAATTATTGCAAATTTTACTTTATACCAAAAATTCTATCACCTGCATCACCTAATCCTGGCACAATATAGCCTATATCATTTAAATGGTCATCAATTTTTGCACAATAAATTTGTACATCTGGATATGCATCTTCTACTTTTTTTATTCCTTCTGGTGCTGCAATTAAGCATAAAAATTTAATTTTTGTTACTCCATCTTCTTTCATCATTTTAATAGCATCTACTGCTGATCCCCCTGTTGCAAGCATTGGATCTACTAATATTACTTCTCTATTTTGTATGTCTTTTGGTACTTTATAGTAATATCTAACAGGTTGTAGAGTTTCTTCATTTCTATATAAACCAATTACTCCTATTTTAGCATTTGGAATAATTTTTGTAATTCCATTGCTCATTCCAAGTCCTGCTCTTAATATTGGTATAAATGTATATCTGTCTTCATTTATTTTTTTTGCTGTAGTTTTTCCCATAGGTGTTTCTACTTCCACTTCATCTGTTTTGGCATCTCTCATTGCTTCATAGCATAATAACATTGCAATTTCTTCTGCAAGTTCACGAAATTCTTTTGTTCCAGTTTTTTTATCTCTTAAAATTGATACTTTATGCTCAATTAATGGATGTTTTACCTCAATTGCTTTCATAATTAATTCCTTCTTTCTTTATACCTTTTGCCCTACTTTTTCTTCTTTTTTTGAGTTTTGGTTATTTTTAGATATTTCATTATTTATTTCTTCTTTTTCTTCTGGTAATAATAAATTTATTAATATTCCTATTATTGCTGATAAACTCATTCCTGAAATTGTAACAGATACATCTCCACTAACAATTGAAATTGCAGCTCCACCAAGTCCAAGTACAAGCATTACAGATGCTACAATAACATTTTTTGTTTTACCAAAATCAATCTGATTTTGAATTAGTACTTTTAATCCATTAACTGCAATAAATCCATAAAGCAGTAAACTTACTCCTCCTAGTACTGCATTTGGTATAGTAGAAACAAGTGCTGTAAATTTCCCTAAAAATCCTAAACAAATTGCAAAAATTGCTGCAAGTCCAATAACCCAAACAGATGCAATTTTTGTCATTCCTACAACAGAAGTATTTTCACCATATGTAGTATTTGCAGGACCTCCGAAGTAATCCTGCTACAAATGTTGCAATTCCATCTCCTAATAATGTTTTATCTAAACCTGGTTCTTTTAATAAATCTTTTCCTATAATATTACTTAATGATGTATGATCTCCAATGTGTTCTGCCATTGTTACTAATGCAATTGGTGCAATTGTAAGAATTGCAGAGAAATTTGGTGTATAACTTATAAATGGTATAGCAAATTGTGGAATACTAAAAAATGCTGCTTCAGCAACTGGTGCAAAATCAACTAGTCCTACACATACAGCTGCAATATATCCTGTTATTATTCCCACTAAAAAAGGTATAATTTTCAAAAATCCTTTTCCTCTTACTGCTATAATTGCAGTTACTAAAAATGTAACTACTGCTACAAACACCTCTTTCCATTCAATCTCTACACCTGAAACAAGTCCAATTTGAGAAATTGCTGATGGTGCAAGTCCTAAACCAATAATCATAATCATAGGTCCAATAACTACTGGTGGTAATAATTTGTCAAGCCAATTTTTTCCTAAAAATCTTATAATTGTTGCAAATATAATATAAATAAGTCCTACTGCCATAACTCCTGTCATAGCACCACTTAGTCCACCTTTTACATATGCTGCTGCAAGTGGTGCAATAAATGCAAAAGAACTTCCTAAATATACTGGCGATTTTCCTTTTGTACATAAAATATAAATTAAAGTTCCTATACCTGATGTTACTAATGCTACAGGTATAGTAAGTACTGTTTCTCCTGCTGTAGAGTTTACTAAAATTGGTACTAAAATTGTAGCGCCAAACATAGCAAATACATGTTGAAATGCTAAAACAATCCATTTTGCAATTGCTGGTTTTTCATTTACATCTAAAACCATCTTGTTGTTTTCCATAAATATTTCCTCCTATTTTCTTTTTTGGGATTAAGATTAATAAAAATCACTAAAACATATTGTTTAGTGATTTTTTATTATATATAATAGAAACAATTGTAGTAAACACAAAAACTAGCAAATTTTTTTTGCCATTTAATACTATAATAGCTTTTGCGTTTTTTACAAAATTCCTCATTTTTTTACACCCTAAAAAATATTACTATATTTTTTTAAAAAATGCAATACATAATTTTACTTTTTTTTATATAGTAGACATTTTAATTTCTCGAGCTACAAGATTTAAACAATTTCTTTTAAAATAGATTCTTCTATTCTTAAAATAGAGTCTTTAAAATAGAGTAATTTCCAAAACTTTTCCTACATTTTCTTTAATATTTTAATCTAGCAATTTATACAATAAGTCTGATTTATGCTAAATTTTATAATTAAAGAATTACAATTCTAATTCTTTATTATTTTCTTTTAAAAATAAATTACAAATCTTTTCTACTTCTTCTACTACTCTTTTATTATAGTTATCGTTCATTGCATCTGTTTTTAATGTTGTAATTGTATCATATTCTGGATAATGTTTATTAATATATTGTATCATTTCTTTATTACTATGTGATGGGATTGAAAGTTTAATATCCACTCCTGAAACTTGTCTACCGTTTCAAAAATTTACGATAAACATTTCTAATTTCATGAATTTCTCTATCATCTGTTATTCCATTTCTATTTCTATCTATTGCTCTTGCATATTTAGAATCTAAAAATAATGAATAATAATTAAATGTGTTTTCTTTTTCTAGTTCTAATAAATAATTTAATATATCAAATACCTCTTCTCCCCATGAGGTATCTGGATTATTTCGTAATTGTTCTATATATTGTTGTCCTGTATATAAGTTATGTTTTTCTGGATATGGATGTGAATTAAAGAAAATTCCAGAAAAATTTGGATAAATAACTGTGGAAATTGCTCCTACATCCTTTATATCCTGGAGATTTTTATTAAACATTTTATTTACTGACAAAGATTCTGTATTTATATCTTGATAAAAATATTTTCTATTTTCTGAATTATCATGTAGAGATGTAAATCTTTCTAATTGTACAATTAATTCTAATATTGCTTCTTTGTCTAATTCATATCTTTTCTTTTCATTATCATTATCTAAACTTGTATGAGTTCCTTCAAGCTGTTTAGTAATATTTATAATAATCCATTTTACCACTATATCTTTATTTTCCATTCCATAAAAAAAGTATTTTTCGAAATTATCTTTATTTAATTTGTTTTTCATACCAATATCCTTTTTATATATTTAAAATACCTATTATTTCTCTATGAATAATTCTCTCAATTTCTTAATATTTCCTATTTATATATTAGTATATTCATCTATACATTTTAATTCAAATATATATTTATATTCTACATATCTTGCTTCCATATTGAAATCTGAAATAGTTTCAAATAAATCTTCTTGTCTTTTTATATTAATTTCTTATTCGTTTTATTTTTCAAATAAGCTAATTTGTGCATTTTAAGAGGTTATTTGCAAAAAATATACCTATTTTTCATAGTATTTCTCACACATTTTGCTTAGAAAAAATAATTGACTCATCAATTACCTAAATTAGTATATCATAAAGACTAAAAATTTAATAGTATTTTTTTATAAAATAAGAAAAAGTACTGAATTATATCAAATAATTGTATATTTTGGTTAATTAAACTACTTTTTATTCCTTGTTGCTTATTTTTTAATAGTTTTTTACATTTATTTAAATGAAAAATAGAGTGTGTAAATTTTTACTTCTTTCACTTACACACTCTAACTTCCCATATTGATGTTATTGTTATTTCACTGCTATTGCATTTTCTTTCGCCAATAACGCTTCATTTACAATATCAATGTTGAGACTCTGCAATTTTTCCTTTTGCTCCAATGTCAAATCCAGCCTTGCTATTTGTTTTACAATATACTCTTTATTCCGATATTGATTCAAATTTAGAGTAGCATTAAACTTATTATTGGTTTCCAATAAATAAATTAAAGCCTCTACACTAAGATCTTGTCGGCATAAAACACCTAGCTGCATTGGATACTCTTCTGTTTTTACAATCTCAATTTCTTGCTCAACAGTCAGATTGGCATCTCCTATTGCCGAAATAAAACTATTTCGGATTGCATAGTAATAAATATTTGGTATACATGGGTTCTTGCATATCTCAACCAATGCTTCCGCATAAATGCCATCATAACTGAGTAGAGTTTCTTGAACAATACTGCTGTCTGACTTTGCTAAAGCCATTTGAAAATTTTTTGAGTCTCTTCTTTCAAGAATTTCCAATACTTCTTGCTGGTTTTCTGCTTTTTTTGCTAAATCTAAATCGTATTTTTCTTCTTTTGAAAGCTCCACTTTGATTGTATGGGCTTCCTTTGCCTTATTACTACACCCAACAAGTGAAAGCACTAAAACACCAATAGTTACAATTACAAAGAAATTTTTCTTCATAGTTTTTATCCTCCAAATATTTTTGTATTTATTAGTCATCAGCTAAATGCTGTAAAAAAGGAATTTACTCTATTATGACTATACTTATAGTCATAGCCATGCAAATTTCCATGGTCTTTCTATTTATTGTATCACTTTTTAAATAAAATTGCAAAGGTAATCTTGCTTTAACTTAACTTTTACTACCTTAATTAAAAATCACAAAATATATTTGAATCTTACTTTATATTCATAAATAGTAAGAGTAGATGTATATGTAATTAAATATTCGGTAGGCTCAATAAATTGTAAATTGGTAGCTTTTAAATGCTTAACATTTCCATTTTTAACTGTGTACTCATAGTTTTTAATAATTTCTAGTATTTCGTCATTTACCTCTAATTTTTGTACTATTTCAAACTCAAACATAAAAAATGCTCTCCTTTCTTCGATAAGAGAACATTTTGAGTATTTTATATTAAGTTCAATTCATCTTTTATAAAAATGAAAAAACTTACGAAACTCTTTATAAGTTCGTCAGTTGTAATAAATTGGTGCCGTTGACGTAGTTATCTACAACTTTTCTCGGCTCTCATAACAATTGATACAAATATTAATCAATTTATATATAGATTACCAAATTATTTTATAAAAATCAAGTAATTTAGGAAAAAAACTTTTGCAAAAGCTTGTTCTTTTACTATTGATTTGCTGTTAATAGTGTGCTATACTGTCAAACATAGGAAATGAGAATAAGCAGATGTGGTTTGCCTCCAATAAGGAGGTGAGGCTTATGATAGAAACAGAATATTTAATATCAATAATTTACTTATTATATTATGGACTACTTGGAATGACTATCATAGCAATTGCCTTAATTATAGCATTAGCAATAATTTTGAGTAAGAGCGAATAAACCAATAAAAAAACACATCTGTAATTTGCCCGATTGCGATGTGTTTTTTACATATCAATTTTAGCGAACCACGTTTGTGGTTTCTCCATTTCCTATTTTTATTATACAGTCATTTTATAGTTTTGTCAAATACAATTTTCGTTTTTTTGTTTTTTCTAAATAACGTAAATACTATAAATCATTAAATTCATCCGTTGATACCTTAAAGATTTTTGAAAAGGCAAATAATTCAAAATCTTGTACTAATAAATTCAAGTCTTTGTTTTAGACATTCCTCAAATTCTAGTTCTTTCTTAATTATCTGCATTTCAAACACCATCCCTTCTTTATAGATTTAGGATGATTTTTTGCAAAAGAAAAAATCATCCATTTCTGATTGATTTCTGTATATATCTGTTCAATTTAGTTCGAACAGATACGTCGTTGGAGCAGGTAATTCGGTTGTACATCATCAAAACCTTGCTATTTCTGCTTTAAAGAATGCTATACTACTAGAACTACAACGCATTTACAAGGTATTTTTCTCAAATTTTTAGGTAATTTGGGGTTAAACTTCCCATTATTTCTCGTATCATACGGAATTTGAGCCATATGCATTTTTAATGCATCTTATCATTTTGAGTGGTAGAAAAGGAATTTTGAGAGTAGTTACTCCCCATAGGATTGATTATCTATATTGGGGTTAATTGTTACTAATTAAATAAAGATAAAAACCCCAATTAAAAAATCAGGGTTTTCATACATTGAGTCAATTGAAAAATACATTTTTTAGACATTCGCCAAAAGAATCTCGCAATAATGCACAATTTCATTAAACATCC
Organism: uncultured Clostridium sp.; assembly: GCA_947363765.1. Classification (GTDB taxonomy): domain Bacteria; phylum Bacillota; class Clostridia; order TANB77; family CAG-508; genus RGIG8482. Next base: position 37,254 of record CANAQC010000011.1, read on the forward strand.
AATCTGGAAAATGAAATCTAATTTCCTGCTGTGTATTCATATACTCCATTAAATTTGTTTTATATTGTGTTGATCTTGCATGCCAATCACAACACATCTCCATGATGTCAATTTTAGACATATCAATTGGAGTTTTAAAATGTTCTGGATGATGCGTATTGTGTTTCCAATGCAATTCAATAGCATCCTTTTTGATTTGGCTAAGCTGTTTCGTAGGATCTTTTAATGTAGATTTATCCATAATAATTCTTGCCAGAGCATGCAATTCATCTTCACAACTCATTTTCGACTCATCATGAATAAGTGCTCTTTCACGTAAAAGCTGAGCATGTTCAACAGCACCTTCCTCTTCCAAATACCGTGCCAGCTTTTCTGCACTCTTTTTAACATACTCTTTATGAATAATTGTATCTCGGAACTGCATCTCATACTCACTCATATACGATTCATCATCGTTAAAAACAAATTTCCAAGTGGATTTCCTACTTCCCTCAACATAATATTTAATACCAGCAAAGCCTTTTCCATTCGTAAAATCCAACTTAAAATCAAAAACAATATAGCTTTTTTCTGCAATCTCTACCAATTCACAATCTAATTTTAAAACAGCTGGAACCACCAAACTTGGATTTCTTATATTAGTAATTAACATATAGGTATTTTCTAGAGGCAAATATTCTCTAAAACCTACTCCCATATTCGAATCCGGAACCTCTTTAGCAAACAAATATTTAATTACAAACTCTGTCATTGCAATGCAACATTTCTTCTTATCACTTTCGCAAATATAATAAGTTTCTTTGTTTTGCTTAACAACATCCATTAAAGTATATTCATATGGATATTTCTTGTTCTTAGAAAATAATTCTAGCTTGTCATGCCATGCTTCTCTTAATGTAATCCGAGTACCTTTTTCAAAAATTTCATTTCCTAATTTTAACATATTTTTTCCTTCTTTCTCAGTGTTTAGGTGTTAACATTTATTGTAAATGTTAACAAATTTATTGATAACTGTAATATTATAACATACCTTAGTTAAAAATGCAAGCCAAATATAAGGTATCTGAGTTACAATCAAGATTTCATGACCTATATAATAATGCATAATTTGAAGTAAATATTTGAGTGTTAGTCATAATAAAAAAGCCATCATACTAGACCTTTCTCTAATACAATGACTTATTTAATGGAGCGATATTCTTACAAGTTACGAACTCTCTTGTTCTCTTTCTGAATATATTATATATTAGTGTACAATGAATTGCAATACAAGTATAGTAAAAATTGATAGGATGTATTATAATACTATTAACTAATTTGTAGGATGGTATATAAAATGGATGAAGAAATAGATGTAAAAAAACAGTTGAAAATATCAATTCCAATTGCCTTTGAGAATTTGATAAATATATTAATGACTCTAGTTGATACTTTAGTTATTTCTTTAGTAGGGACTAAAGAGTTGGCTGCACTAGGTGCTATGGCTGTTATTCTTAATATTATGCAAATGGGAATACAAACAATCACTGTTTCTAACAATACTCTTGTTGCAAAGGCTTTAGGAGAGAACGACAATGAAAAATTAAAACTATTTACAGGAAATTCTATCATTTTAACTTTGTCATTATCAATTTTAACAATTTTATTAATATTTGTGATACATCCCATATTTCCAACATTGTTTAAAGTAGATAAAATTGCTAATACATATTTAATAATTAGATTGCTGGGTTTTATTCAAAGTAGTTTAGTTACTGTTTTATCTGGACATCAAAGAACAATAGGAAATCAAAAAAATATATTAAAACTTAGGATATTTGCAGTTATATTTAATCTTATCTTAGACATTATAGCTGTTAAAATAGGCTATGGTATAGTAGGTGTTGCATTCGTTACTGTATTTATTGATACTATATTAGCAGTTTACCTATGTATATTTTCTAGGACAAATATAAGAGTAAAATTTGTAAAATCTTATTTTAAAGATGTATTACATTTGTTTAAATGGAACTTCGTTGAAAGAATTGCATCAAGAGTTGATAATTTTATATTTAATTTAATAGTAGCAAGAATGGGAAATCTAGAATATTCAGTACATGTTATATTAATTCAAATTGCTGATATATACGAATCCTTTATTCAAGGTTTTGGAGATGGTATTACTATAAGTGTTGGAATTGCATCTGGAAAAAAGGATATTAAATACATTAACAATGTAAAAATTGTTGCAAAAAAGATAATTAATTATGCTTCTGTAATTTTGCCATTTATTATATTAATAATTTCATTGGTTATTATGAATATATCTTTAAGAGAACCAGAACTTCAATGTATCTTCTTTAGAGTAATACCATTATTCTTATTAGGAACATATATAACCATGTCAGCAACATATTATTTTGCAATATTAAGAGGTAACAGAGACTTTAAATTTCTAGCAAAGAGAAATATCATTAGTTCTATTATAAAAATATTAGTTGCTACCTTATTATCTTATACATCTCTTGGTATTGTTGGTGTATGGATAGGATATTTAATATATGGAATAGTGCAAAAATATTTATCTAAAAAAAGATATCAAGATTTGAAATATTAATAAGTTACAAAATTATGAGAGTTTAGTTTTTACACTACTCTCCTAATTAAATTTATAGATTAATAATTTTTTCTATAATATTCATATCTTCTATCTTATTAATCCCAAAACATTTCTTTCCTAAATCTTTTATTGAAGCTCCTAAATGATACATTTCTTTGTTATCTATTACTATAAACCTATCATGAAATTTGTTTGTTTTAGCAACTTTAAGAATAGGATATTCTTTATTGAATTTTTTTATATCTAATTTTTCAATATTACTTTTGTCGGACGTTAGGATAACTACTTCCACATTATTTTTCTTTTTAGCTAACATTTTTAAAACACTATCATCAATATAATTATCTATAATTAAAATCTTGTCAGTTGCCTTTTTTATGATATCTATAATGATGCTATATGCATCATATATTTGACCATCAAAAAATATCCTTTGTTTGATATTTTCTTCTAACTGAAGCTGATTAAATACTTTATCAAATTTTTTATCATGTTCTAATAATTTATGTTCTACACTAGTCAGTCTTTCAAATATTTGTCCATTAATCATTAAAAATTTTCGCATTTCAATAAATGCTTTCATAATATTTACACTAACACTTACTGCAATATCACTTTTTAACAAAGCTGATAACATTGCTATACCTTGTTCAGTAAATACATAAGGTATATATTTTCTATGTTGTCCTCTTCCATTTTCGTTTAAGGTGACAAATTGGCACTTTAAAGATTCAAATTCATTTTCATTTAATTGAAAACAAAATTCTTCTGGAAATCGCTCTATATTTCTTTTTGCCACACGATTTACATATTTAGTCTCACAATGGTATATATTTGCCACATCACTATCTAGCACAACCTGTTTACCTCTTATTGTGTATATTAAGCTTTTTATATCTTCGATAGTCAATTCATTTTGAATTGCTAATTTATTTTCTTCCATGATTTCACATCCTTTTCTTATTTTTATACATTTTAGAACATTTGTTCTTCGATGTCAAGACTTTTGCAATTTTTAATATTAAAATTTATACTATTGAAAAGATACAATGCAACTTTATTTTGCTGTGCTGAATCCATTTCCATAATTTTAGATGAAACAAAAATTGTATAAGGATAGTTTGCAAAGTTAACAGTAGTAGTTCTGTATTCTATATTAATTTCTTTTAGTAAGTTATCAAAGTGTTTATACATTTCTTTTTTATCATATAATTTTTATTGTTAATTGTTTCAACATTTAATGTAGAACTCAAATATAAATCGACT
>CANAQC010000012.1 GCA_947363765.1 uncultured Clostridium sp.
TTTAAAGAAAGACAAATTTTAACAAGATATTTTTAAAAAAGGCACTAAAAAATTATAGGAGGAAAAATGAAAATAAAAAAACAAAATAAGCAAAACTTAAAAATACGTTACAACATCATAACAACTGGTGTTTATTTTGTTGGTATTATATTATTTTTACAATTATTCAATTTACAAATTATTCATGGAACAGAATATAGAGAAACCTCTAATACAAGATTATCAAGAGAAAGTACTCTAAAAGCAGCAAGAGGCAATATATGTGACAATACAGGTGCTGTTATAGTGGGAACTACTACAAGTAATCGTATAGAATTATATAAAAGTAAAATAGAAAATGATATATTAAATAAAACATTGTTAGATATTACAAATGTATTAGAATCAAATAAAGATACATATATTGATGAATTACCAATTGCAATTAATCCATTTAGATTCACATATCAAAATCAAGAAAAAGAAGAAAAATGGAAAAAGGCAAATAGATTAGATGAAAAATTATCAGCTGAAGAGGTTTTTTATAAACTAAAAGAAAAATATAAAATAAAAAATGATAATATAGAAGAAACAAGAAAAATAATGGCAATTCGTTATCATATTGCACAAGAAGGATATAGTTCTACAAAATCTGTTATCATAGCAGAAAACATTAGTAATGAAAGTTGTTTTATATTTTATGAACAAAATGACAGATTTCCAGGAGTAAATATAGTACTAGATGCAGTAAGAAGTTATCCAAAAGGAACAATTGCATCACATATTGTAGGATATACATCTAAAATTACATCAAACCAATATAAACAAGAAAAAGAAAATCGGATATGCAATCAATGATTTTTATGGTCAATCTGGAATTGAAAAAATGGCAGAAAAATATTTAAAAGGAACAGATGGTATAAAACAAATTGATATGGCAGTAGATGGTACAATTACAAATGAATATATACAAAAAGAAGCAATACAAGGTTCAGACATTATCTTAACAATTGATGCCAATTTACAAGCAGTAACAGAGCAAGCACTTAAAAACAACATAGAAAAGATTAGAAATGGAGGATTTAAAGATAAATCTGATGCAACAGGTGGAGCAATGGTAGTAATGAATGTAAAAACAGGTGAAGTATTAGCACTTGCAAGTTATCCAGACTATGATCCAGCAAAATTCACATTTGGTATAGATCCTCAAACTTGGGAACAGTATAAAGACAATAATATGAAAAATAGAGCAATTCAAGAAATTTATCCTCCAGGCTCAATATATAAAATGGTAACAGCTGTAACAGGATTAGAAACAGGAGTAATTGATAAAACTTCAAAAATAAATGATACAGGAAAATATACTTATTATAAAGATTATCAACCAAGTTGTTGGAATCATAGTGGACATGGTTGGTTAAATGTAACATCAGCAATACAACAATCATGTAACTATTTCTTTTATGAAACAGGAAGAAGAGCAGGAATTGATAATTTAGCAAAATATACTAAACATTTTGGACTAGGAATAAAAACAGGAATTGAATTACCAACAGAAGCGGCAGGAAAATTAAACGAAAGAGTAGAAGGACAAACATGGAATCCAGGTTATACTATAGCCTCAGCAATAGGGCAAAGAGATAATCAATTTACACCAATTCAAATGGCAAAATATACAAGTATGTTAGCAAATGGTGGAAATGTAATAAAACCTACAATAATTAAAACTATTAGAAATGTAGATGGAACAGAAATACCAAAATCAGAATATGAAGACTATTTTAATGAAAAGATAGGAATTAAACAACAACAAGAAGATGTAATTAATATTAATCCAGAAAATTTGAAAACAGTATTAGAAGGAATGAAATCAGTTACAAGTGAAAGAGGAGGAACCGCATATTCTTATTTCAAAAATTTTAATATTGAAGTAGGAGGTAAAACAGGTTCTGCACAAGCAGGAGAAGACACAAACGTAAATGCAAAAACACATGCTTGGTTCATTGGTTTTGCACCATTTGATTCACCAGAAATTGCAGTAGTAATATTAGTAGAAAATGGTGGTCATGGTAGTTATACAGCAGAAGCAGCACGTGATGTTATGGCACAGTACTTTGGTATGAACTCAAACGAAGTTATAGAAGATGTAACAGCAAAACCATATAGACAAATGCAAAATTAAAACTAATATTAAAATCCATATTAAAAAAGAAAAAGGAGAATAAAAATATGAATAATTGTGTAAATATTGTGTTAGGAAAAGAAGAAATTACATTAAAAATTAATGAACAAGCAAATGAACTTGAAATAGAGGAATGTTTAAGACAAAAAATACCAGAATTAAAAAAACTATATCAAGATGACAAAACACCTATTTTTGTAACAGGGAAAATATTAAAAAATAGGGAAATGGATTTAATAAAAGAAATGATACAAAAAGAAATTGATGTAAAAATAGAATTTGATAGTCCAAAAGTTTTAGGATTACATGGTATTAGAAAAGTATTTTCAGAAGAAATCCATTCTTCTGAGACCAAATTTTTTAGAGGTTCTATGCGTTCTGGTAAAAAAATAGAATATGAGGGAAGTATTGTAATATTAGGAGATGTAAATGCAGGAGCAGAAGTTGTTGCAGGAGAGAATGTAGTAGTAGTAGGAATTTTAAGAGGGCTTGCACATGCAGGAGCAAAAGGAAATAAAAAAGCAATGATTTCAGCAGTTTCTATAGAATCTGCTCAAATAAGAATTGCAAATGTAGTAAAAGAGATGCAAAGAGACTTAAATAATGAGGAAACAAAAAAAACATATGCATATGTAAAAGAAAACGAAATCATACTTGAATAACAAGTATATTAACTTAACAATAATAAAATAAGTGCAATAAATAATCCTTCATCTTTTACACCTTCTTGGTATAAAAAGAAAATAAGGCAAATTAGTAAAATATCATCAAAATATAAATTAATACCAAAAATTTGAAACAAAGGAGAATCTTCAGAAAAATCAGAAGAAGAATCCTTTGTTTTCTCTGATTTAAAATATGTATTTGAAACATATTTTTTATTATTATCTTTTAAATCTTTTCTTTCATCAAAATAATCTTTATTAGAACAATTATTATCTTTTGAATATTTACTATTAGGAGGATTAGCATTATTTTTAGAATAATTAGGATAATAATATCCATATCTTGAGTATCTATTATAATAAGGCATATTTATGTATGGATTATAAAATATCATTTTGTTTTTTCACCACCATTTTCAGAAAAAGCTTCCATAATTTTTGTCATATGGAAAAGTTGTATATATTGTTCTATTTTTGATTTTCTACTTTCTTTTAAATATGGTTTTAAAGAAAGTAGTAAATTAGCTCGTGGATCATTTTTATTACTTCCAATTTTATCCATAATAGATTTCATTTTTAACAAAGTATTTATATCAATACCTGGTGAAGAAGAATTATTAGATTCCGATTCAGTAGAAGAATTAGAATTTGCATTATTAAAAAAACCCATCAAATTTTTTAGCATATCTGGATTAATTGAAGATTTATTAGAATTATTATTATCATTAGAATCTGTATAAGAGGTATTAGATTCATCTTTTTTCTCATTGGTACTTTCTTGGTTCATAAATTGCCCCATTTTTTCTTTTACATCATTTGGAATATTACCATTTTTTAACATATTTGCCAAATTTGTCATAAAATCAGAATCCACCTTATAAGACCTCCTTTTTCAAGATATGTACAAATTATCTTATTAACAGTATATGCATAATCAAAACAAAATGTTACTCCTTAAATTTGTATATTTGAAAATCATTTTTGTAATAAAGTAGTTTTAAAAAGACTTTCCAGTATAAAAAGTATAATTTATTTAAGTTTTGTAATCAAAACTTAATATAAAGTTCACAAATAGTAATAAACAAAATAAAATCTATATTTCCCTAAATAAAATAATATGTAAAATAGAAAAAAATAGAAGAAACTACCATTGAAAATAATGTAAAACATAGTAAAATTATAAATAAATATGAAAAAAACAATAGTAAAATAAAATATTTTACATAAAGCCTTTATATTTTGTTGTAAATACTTGAAAAAGTGCCAAAAAAAAGGTATAATAGAAGGGAATGTGTAAAAAATAGAGGAGGAAAATTACATGAACAAAAAAATATGGACAAAAGTATTAGCAACACTGTTAGTATTCACACTAACTTGTGCAAACTTCATCTTATTGGGCATTTATGCAGGAAGCACATATGCTAGTAATAATCAATTAGAAATGCAATCAAACTTAACTAACAATGAAAATGTTGAATTTGATGCATACTTTAAAGATGAAGTAGGAAAAAAAGTACATAAGATTACAAATAGCATGACAAAAGAAGATATAAAACTATATTTAGCAATTACTCTTAAAAAAGGTTATTTAAAAGATGCAAAAGTACAAGTATTAGGTGAAAATAATACAAATAGCAATTTTAACATAACAAATAGTAATGGAACTCTTGAAATGATAGAAAAATTAGATACTACTAATAATATGGTATATTTTAAACAAATTAATTCAGGAACACAAGTTATAGTAGAATTACCAATTATAGCAGTTAATAATACAGAATTTGATTTATCTAATTTTAGCAAAATAAACGATATAAAATTAACAGGTAATTATATAGGAGATTTGGGTAAAAAAGTAGAAATTGAAAAAACAATTAAGGTAAGAAACCAATGGCAAGAAGAAATAACACCAAATATAAATCAAGAAGTGTTAAAATTTATTCCATATAGTGTACAACAAAAACAAGGAACAATACTTCAAACACTAATTACTACAGGAATACAAGATAATATATTACCAATTGAACAAACCAAACTTACAATTAAAGTACCTAAAATAAATGAACAAAATCCAGATAAAGTACAAGTTACATCTAATGGAACATTTGCAACAAATGGAAAAAATGGATTAGAATTTACAAAAGACCAATATCATTATAATGAACAAACAGGTATTTTAGAAATAAATGTAAAAAATGAAGCAATAGATAACAAAATTTTATGGAATAAAGATAAAAAAGACGAATATGTAATTACATATATATATAAAGAAAAACTAGAAGAAATTAGTACATATCAAGAAACTACTTTAGAAATAAAAGCATATAACAATATAGAAACAAAAGTAGAAAATAAAGATACATTATCTATTAATACAAATGAAAAACAAGGCGAAATTGTATCATTAGAAATGAACTCTACACAAGCAATTAGTAAAGGTACATTATATGCAAAACAAGAAAAAGAAAACTTATATAATGAAACATTAATATTAGACATTGTAGATTTAGAATTAGTAGAAGACATATTAATACAACAAAATATGGACTACTTTGTAAATGCAGATGGAGAGGCAAATAATGCAGATACATATTATAAAGAAACAAAAATAAATAAACAAAACTTTGAAAAAATATTAGGACAAGATGGATATATAAAAATATTAACAATAGAAGGGCAACAATTAGCTGTTCTTAATAAAGATACAAAAGAAGATGAAAATGGAAATTATACATTTACATATGAACAAAAAACAAATCAAATTAAAATACAAACAAATAAACCAATATCAATTGGAAAATTACAAATAGAACATACAAAAGCATTAAATGGAAAAACAGATTATACTAAAGGGCAAATAGAAAGTTTTAATAATTTAGAATTAACTGCAAAAGTATCTACTAGTTTTGAAAATAAAATTATATCAGAAGCAGATTCTAAAAAACAAATTGAATTAATTAATCCTTTAACAAAGTTAGAAGCAAATGTAAATATAGAGAACTTATCTACTGTTGTAAAAAATGAAAATGTAGAATTTAGAGTAATTCTAAAAAATAATGATTTAACATGTGATTTATACAAAAATCCAATAGTAGAAATTGTATTACCAAGTGATGTAAAACAATTAAATATAAAAGATGTAAACCTATTATTCGATAATGAATTAAAAATAAAAGATTATACAAGTTTTACAAATGAAAATGGAAACATTGTAATTAAGGTAAATATTGAAGGAGAACAAACAAAATACAGTGAAGATGAAATTTCAAAAGGTGCAAACCTTATAATTAATACAGATATTACACTAAAACAATTAACACCAACAAAAGAAGAACAAGTTAATGTATATGTAACAAACGAAAATGTAACACAATATGAACAAACTAAAAATTTATTAAGAAGAGCTGTAAACCAAAAAGGATATACACAAGTAAGTTTAAAATCAGTTGCACCAGTAGGACTAGTAACAACAAACACAATTACAGACTATAATTCAAAAAATGAAACAATTACATCAATTAGTGGAGAGCAAAAAATAGGAAAATTAGAAGTAAAAAAACAAGAAAGAACATCAAGAGTTAATTTAAGTATTATTAATAACTACCCAAATAAAGTAAATAATATTAGTATCTTAGGAAGAATACCATGTGCTGGAAATAAAGATATTGCAACAAATGAAGATTTAGGCTCTAATATAGACTTAAATCTAGTAGAAGCTATTAAATCTAATATAGACTCATCAAAATTAACAATATATTATAGCCAAAATAAAGAAGCAACAAAAGACCTTATGTTAGATACTAATTTATGGACTACAAAAACAGATAATTTACAAAATATGAAATCATACTTAATAGTATTAAATGATTATGAAATGAACACAGGAGATATTTTGGAATTTTCATATAAAATTCAAATTCCAGAAAACTTAAATTATAATATGCAAGCATACAGTAATTACATTGTATACTTTAATAATGTTGAGCAAAAAGCAAGAAGTAATGAAACTTCAGTTGCAACTAGTGTGGGATTAGAAACAGGAAATGGTCCAGAACTTGAAGTAACGCTTGATTCTAATATAGGAAACAATCAAACAGTAGAAGAAGGAAAACTAATAAAATATACAATAAAAGTAAAAAATATAGGAAAAATGGCACTTCAAAATGTAAAAGTATCTGGTAATGTTCCAGAAGGATCAATATATACATACTATGATGAAACTGAAGGAATACAAGACTCTAGTACACAGTTATATGACACAAATAAAAAAGAATATATTGAAACAATACCAAATATTGAAATTGGGGAAACAAAGACAATTGAATATTTAGTAGAAATTGATTATTTAAGAAATATAGTACAAGAAAAGAAAGATGAAAATGGGAATAATATAATAAATCCAGATGGAAGCGTAGAAGTAGAAAGAGTTTTACAAGATGTAACATTAACTACTGTAGCAAAAGCAATGCCAGAAGGATATGAAAATGTATTTACATCAAATGAAATAGTAAATAAAGTAAACCAAGGATACATAGATGTAAAAATGGAAGTATCACATATTCCAGCATCTTATCCAAGAGCAGAAAAAGATGAAGTTACATATAGAATTATTGTAAAAAATGTAAATACAATTGAAAAACAAAATGTAATATTAACCAATGTTATTCCAGAAGGACTAAGTTTTAAACAAGCAAAAGGACAAGGAAATTATAATGAAAATAATAAAACAGTTACATGGGATATTGGTACATTAGGACAATTACAAGAAAAAATGTTTTTATTAACAGTTACAGTAGATAATTTACCAAATAATATGAATGAGAAACTAATTTCAAACAAAGTAGTCGTAAAAACACCTCAAAAAGAAATATCTTCTAATGAAATAAGTATAAGAGTTGAAAAACCAGGATTAACAATTACACAAAATAGTGATACAAAATCTAATGTTTTAGTTGGAGATACAATTGTATATCATATTACAGTTAAAAATTTAGGTTCAGGAATAGCAAGAAGTGTTAAAATAACAGATATTATTCCAGAAGGTGTACGTTATACTTCAGCACAATACTCAATTGAAGGAAAAAGCACAGATATAAAAATTGGTAATGGAAATGCTATTGTAGAAATTGCTGGGTTAAATGGAGGAAGTACAGTAGATTTAACAATTAAAGTAATAGCAGATAAATTACAAAATGGAATAACAAAAAAAGAAATAACAAATATTGCAAAAGTAGAAGCAGAAGGAATTTCAGAAATATTATCAAATCCAGTAACACATACTATTGTTGCAAAAGATACACAAGATAATGATAACAATAATACAGACAAAGATGACCCATCTGTTGAAAAACCACAAGAAGGTACATATGCAATAAAAGGAATAGCATGGATAGATGCCAACAAAAATGGAAAACGTGATAATGATGAATTAAGAGTTCCAAGAATTCCAGTAATCTTAATAAACACAGAAAATGGACAAATTGTAACAGATATTACAACAAACAAACCAAAGAAACAAGAAACAAATGATAATGGAGAATATACCTTCTTAAACTTAAAGCCAGGAAAGTACATGGTAGTATTCTTATATGACTCTGGAAATTATGGAGTAACAGAATATAGAAAAACAGGAGTAAACAATGACCAAAATTCAGATGTTATAGAAATGAATATAGAATATGAAGGAACAAAAAGGATTGCAGGAGTAAGTAATACAATAGACATAAAAGATGAAAACATAGAAAATATAGATATTGGACTAATAGTTTCTCCAAAATTTGATTTAAAACTAGAAAAAATAGTTAGTAAAATTACTCTAACAGATGCAAAGGGAACAAAAACATATGAGTATAAAGATGAAAAAACAGCCAAATTAGATTTAGATCAAAAAACAATAAATGGATCAACAATTATGATAGAATACAAAATTAGAGTAACAAACGAAGGTGGAGTTGCAGGATATGCTAAAAAAATTGTAGATTATATGCCACAAGGAACAAACTTCACATCAGAATTAAACAAAGATTGGTATATGGCAGATAACAAAAACCTTTACAATACTAGTCTTGCAAACACTATAATTCAACCAGGTGAGACAAAAGAAGTAACATTATTATTAACAAAGAAAATGACAAATGATAATACAGGAATTATTAATAATATAGCAGAAATACAAGAGTCATATAATGACTTAGGCTTAAACGATATAGATTCAGTAGCTGGAAACAAAGTACAAACAGAAGACGATATTAGTAGTGCAGATGTAATAATTGGTATTAAAACAGGTGAAGTTTATATTTATATAGCCTTAACAATTAGTCTTGTTACTATATTAGGAGTAGGAATTTACCTAATAAATAAAAAAGTACTTAAGAAAATGTAGAGGAAGGAGGTAAAAATAAATATGAATAAATTAAAAAAATTATTACTAACAATTATTATATTTATAATAGGAGTTATGACTTGTACAATAGTAAATGCAGCACCAGTAAGTGAATTTGAAGTTTTTGATGGAGAAGAAGGAGTAGTAAGTGGACACTTTAAACCACATTTAATAAATGGAAACATGACATGGTGTATTAATTTTGGAGGAAGTTTTAATGCAACATTAACAAGAGAACAATTTAATGCATATACAGTAGGAGGTTTTACAGATAAAGAATGTGAAAAAGATGCAAAAGCTCCATGGAATGGAAAATTAAGATATATGAAATATACTCTAAAAGAACAATTACTTGCATGGCAGCATCAAGATGAAGCATATATTTTAGCAGATGCAATAGAAAAAGGACAAGACTTATCAAGTTGGGATACAGCATATGCAACATGGAGTTCTAGTGTAAGTAACCCAAGACAATCTTTTGCACAAGCAGCAGAAGCAATAGCATTTAAAAATTTTTATGAACAAACACATAATAATGATATAGATATATTTGCTACTAAAATTATAGATAGAACAAATAAAAATGAAGTTAATATAGGAGTAGATCAAGAAACAGGAACATATACTGTAGGACCATTTTTGGTTGATTATCCAGATGGACAATATGATGGAAAAAATAAATTTTGCTGGATTACAGACATTAAAGCTATAACAGATGCAGGAACATATAATGTAGAAGTAGTTTCTCCAGGAGGAGCACCAATTACAGGACTTGGAAGAGATGAACAAAGTAGTCTTAGTGGAAGAGAATTTTGTATTCGTTTTAAGTCAAAAGATGCAACAAATGTAAGCTTAAAAATAGATTTTGGATATTTAGAATCTTGTGATGCAGAAATGTGGAAATATGAAGGACAATATTTTTATAGATATTGGGAAAGATATGATGCTGGTCAATGTCAACATTTTACATCAAACCATAATGTTTATTATGATAGTGCAGTAAGATATAAATTAGAAGAAGAACCAGGGGATGATACACAAGTGGTAATGGCACTTGTAGGAACTGCTACAAAAAATTATGGAAATGCTAGCATAATCCTTGTTCCAGAAGGTATAGACCTTACTATGAAAATAGAAGGTGATGTATTTTTAGATAAAGAAACAGGAAAAGCAAATACTGGAAATAACCGTTTTGATAAAAATTTAGGAGAAGCTTTACCAGGAGTAGAAGTAACATTATGTGATGAAAATGGAAATAAAGTAACAATACCATATACAGTAAAACATAAACATGTAGGAAGTTCAGTACAAGGAACAGGATGTTATACAGTTCCTGTATATCATGTGCATGATGGAACTACTTCTTCTTATGGAAGATGTTATACAAATCCAAGTCACACACATATAGGAAGTTCTACAAATGGAGGACCAGGTACTTGTTTTCAAACACCTGTATACCATACACATGAAGGTACATGTTATGATGCAAATAACAATATAGTTTGTGGAATAAATGCTTCAGTACCTTTATACTATGCAAATACATGTGGACAACAAATAACATATAGTAGAACATGTGGAAAAAATGAACAAACAATTGACTATTATAAAGTAGGATGTGGAAAAACAGAAGATACAGTAGAAAGAACAGAAGTACAAGGAAATACAAAACTAACAGATGAAAATGGTCATTACATATTTGAACATTTAAATGCAATGAAAAAATATTATATTCAATTTACATATAATGGAATGTTATTTACAAATGTAAAAAGACTAGAAGGAAATGCAGATGATATTTCAAAATCAACAGAAGCAGGACAAGGACATAATAGTAATCGTCAAGACTTTAACAATGTATTTGCTGAAATAGGATCATACCCTCAAAACTATAAAACAAAAGACTGTATAACAGGACAAGAAATTTATAATAGAACATTTTTACAAGAAGATATAGCAGATTTATTTAAAGAAGTAGCAAGTGCTGTTGTAGAACACAATGGAGATGAAAAAAAGGCATATCAAACAGTTATAGATAGACATCAAAATGACCCAGATATTCGAAAAAAAGTACAATATATTGCAGATAATAGAATTCATGCATACACAACAGAAAAATATCCATTAATAAATATATTTACAATAGATAATGAGTGGAACAATATAGCAGGAGTAAACTTTGATCCAATTTATGAAGGAAGATATAGTCAGCTACATGTTAATTTAGGAATAAAGGCAAGACAAACATTCGACTTAGCACTTTATAAAGACGTATTAAATGCAGTATTAGAAATTAATGGAAAAAGTGAAACATATCTATATGATGCAAGACAAGATTGGCAAAACCAAGGATTTAGCCTAGGAGTAAATGAAGACTTTTATATTGCACAATTAAGAGAAAAATATATAAAACAAAATGCTAATATTGAGGATTTAAAAGTAAAAGAATTAATTGATGAAGGAGAATATAAACACGAACTTAGACCAGAAGAAATTATTAATGGTAACAATTTAAACATAACACCAAATGGTTCATCTCAAATGTTTGAAAATGAAAACCAACATAAAGAAAACTATGTATGGAGAGATATTAACCATAAACTTTCAGAACAAGACAAATTAAAAATTCATATAACTTATAAACTAGCAATTAGAAATCAATCTGAAGTAGTAGGAGCTGTTACAGAATTAGTAGATTATTATGATAATAATTACCAATTTGAAAAAGCATATGTTGGAGATGAAAATGGAAATGAACTACCAGGAACAAAAGTAGATGTAAGTGAAACTTCAAAATATGGAACAGCAACACATATTGCTACAAATGGAAAGTATAAAACAATATATCTAAGACCAACAGAACAAAAACTACATACAAATTCTCAACAACAATATGTATATGTTACATTTGGATTAATAAATCCAGAACAAACATTAAATAATGCAAAACTACAAGATGGACAAAAACTATATACATATAACCTAGCAGAAATTAATGGATATAAAACATATGGTGTAACAGTAGATGAAAATAGTAGTATGGGACTAGTAGACAAAGACTCTAATCCAGGAAACTTTGCAGTAGCAGACTATGTGAAAGGACAAACAAAACTAGAAGATGATGAAAGTGGAGCACCAGCATATGTATATTCAATTAGAGGTTCAAGAACATTAGAAGGAAATGTATTTGAAGATGCAATCACTTCATTACAAAACCCAAATACTGTATCTACAGATAAAACAAGATTTGGAAATGGAACAATAGATTCTACAGACAAAAAAATTAAAGATGTAAAAGTAGAACTAGTAGAAATAAAACCAGATGGAGCAGATAAAAAGCTAATAGTTCGTGCTACAGCATTTTCTGATGAAGATGGATGGTATGGATTTGGAGCCTTTTTACCAGGAGACTATGTAATTAGATTTACATATGGACTAACAGATGGAACAGCAATGACTATAGATTCAGAATATAGAAAAGGTAAAAATGATACATCATATAATGGACAAGATTATCAATCAACTACTTTTACAACAAAACAAGGAGAAATTGCAACAACTCAAATTTATAAAGAAGATGAAATTTTACAAGGAATATACCAAAATAATAATAATGTCAAAAATGCAGATGAAACTAATTTACAATTACAAAGACAATATATTACAAAATATCAAAATGATAATTATTATTGGTATGCAGATTACGAACTTTCTGGAAAATCAGATGCATATGATGATGTAGCAAGAAGACAACAAATAAAAAATTATGCAAAAACAGAATACGGTAAAGAAATTACAAACCATAAAGTAGAAGTATTTAATAGCTATATTAATCAAGAAAACTTAAGAAAAGAAGAACAAGAAAATACAAATGCAGATTGGTATAAATCACATGCACAACCAATTGATAAAGAAGTTAATACAAAAGAATATAATAGTAAATTAGTAGATGAACTTGAAAGAAGAACATATCAATATGCATATACACCAGAAATTTTAGTAGAAGTAGAATACACCAAAAAAGAAAGTATAGGAAATCAACCAAGTGAGAACTATACATACAAAATTACAGGAGTAGACTTTGGCATAGTACAAAGACCAAAATCAGAACTAACAATAGACCAAGATGTTGAGCATATTAAAGTAACTGCAACAGATGGAACTATATTATTTGATACATCAAATGGAACAAACAATTTACAATGGGTAGCAAAAGGTGATATTAATAAATATGATAAAAAAGAATTAATAAATGTTATTTTAGACAATGAATTATTAAATGGTTCAAAATTAGAAATAACATATAACCTAACACTAAAAAATAATGGTGAAAAAGAAATAGACACAAATGGAAATATAGTAACTACAAGAGCAAAAACTATTCTAAATTATGTAGCAAATAACTTAAACTTTGATGTAGAAGATAACAAAGACTCAAATGGTAAAGCACTATGGGAAACAGTAAAACTAGAAGATGTACAAAACAATACAAATTCAACCTTAGTAAACAATGCACAAAGAAACAATAAATTGAAAGTAATAGACTTAAGTACACAAGCAGTTATATTAAAAGCAACAAATACAAATCCACTTTCACAAACTCATTTAAAACCAGGAGAATCAGTAACTACTACATTACATCTAAAAAAAGTATTAGCAACAGAAAGTCAATCAGATGATCTAACATACACCAACCTAGCAGAAATTGTTGAACTAGATAATACAGTAGGTAGATATGACAAAGGATCAGTTCCAGGAAACCAAAGCCTAGAAGTAAATCCACGTGAACATGATACAGCAGGTGTAAGTAAATATGTAGATGATTATTCAGACAAATACCCAGATGATGGTAGAGTTATTGTAACTCCACCAACAGGCTCAAAACAAACATATTATGGAATTGGAATAGTAATTACAGTTATTCTTGCAGTGGGAATCTTCTTAATTAAAAAATTTGTTATTAATAAAAATAATGAAAATAACAAAATATAGTTTAAAAACAAAAATACACTAAGAAATTTAATCTTAGTGTATTTTTTAAATATAAATTTTAAATATTCACTTGATAAAAATAAAAATTATGTATATAGTAATATAAAGGTACTAAAGAAAGGAGAAGAAATGAAAGATAAAAAGGAACTTATAGCAATAATTATAGTAATAATTATTATAATATTTGGTATATTTGTTATTACAAATATTATAAAAAATAAAAATCTACTTACATTTGAACAAAACACTGCTACATCAAATATAATAATACAAGATATTGAATTTAAAAACATAACAAAAGAATACCAAAATGGTATTACAAGTATTAGAGCAGAAGTATATAATAACAAAGACCAAATAAAAACCATACATATAAAAGTTATTTTAAAAGATGCATCTAAAAAGGAAGTAGCAAGTATGATTCAAACTTTAAAAGAAATTGAACCAGGTAAAAGAAAGATTCTACAAACAGGAATAATGGGGGATTATAGTAACTTTAAATATATAGAATTTAAAATATTATCAGATGAACAATTAAAACAGATGTAAAATGAGTTTTGCATCTGTTTTAAATATTTATACATCCATATGTAACTAGTTAGAAATAAATTAAAAACTAAACATTAACAAAAATTTTTTAAATTTCCATAAACAATTGAAAAAAGGACAAAAATAGTATACAATAATGGTGGAAAAATATTTTTTACGCAAGAAAAAGTCATAAAACAATGTAACTGTTAAAGAAAAAGTCGAAAACTTTTTTAAATAAGGTACTAAATATGACAAACTATTCAAAAGATTAAGAATAAAATAATACCGATATTTAATAAAAGTATGAGGTGGTAAAAAATGTTTCAAAATATACAAGGACAAGTTGATTCTTACGAAGAAGAAGAAATATTAACTAAAGGAACAAAAATAAAGAATTTTTTGAAAGAAGCATTTACAATTCAAAAAATAATGATATATATAGTAAGTTTTATGCTATCAACACTTGAATGTATGAATGGAGTAGCGCCATTTGCTATTGCCATATTTGCAGCATGTCTTTCAAATAAAATACCAGTATTAATAGTATATATTTTAACACTATTACGGTAGTATGATTGGTTTAGGAGGTAGCCAAACTTTAACATATCTTCTAACATCATTTGTGTTTATTCTAATGACACTTATTTTTAAACCTAAATTAAACTTAGAATATGAAAATGAAAAATTAAAATTAGGTACATATGTATTCTTATCATCTTTTTTAGTACAAGCATCTAAAATGTTTTTTGCAGAATTTATGGTATATGATTTATTAGTAAGTATAGCAATTGGAATATCATCATACATTTTTTACAAAATCTTTTCTAACTCAATAATTGTAATAAATGAATTTAGAATAAAAAGGGTATTTGCAATAGAAGAAGTAATAGGAGCCAGTTTATTACTTTCAATATGTGCTACAAGTTTTAGAGAATTTGCTATTTTTGGATTTGAATTAAGAAATATTCTTAGTATATTAATTGTACTAGTATTAGGTTGGAAAAATGGAATATTAGTAGGTGCAACAAGTGGTATTACAATAGGTACAGTTTTAGCTTTAATGGGAGTAGGAGAACATAATATAATTGCATCATATGCTTTATCTCGGTATGGTAGCAGGAATTTTTTCAAGATTTGGTAAAATAGGAGTAATTGTTGGGTTTATTTTAGGAAATGCAATACTAATGTATGTAACAAATGGAAATACAGTAGCAGGAGTTATTTATTTAAAAGAAATTTTAATAGCATCTTTAGGATTATTATTAGTACCACAAAATTTCCAAATAGATATAGAAGAACTATTTGGAAAAACAAAATTATTACAAGCAGGTTCTGTAGGTGCAATTGAAGATAATAAAGAAACAGTATTTAGACTAAATAATGTATCAGAAACAATTTTAGACATAGCAGATACATATAAAGAAGCGGCTGCTACAATAATTGAAGAAGAAGAAATACAACAAAAACAAAACTGCAAAATATTTATAGATGAATTACAAAACAATCTTGATGGATTAGAAAATAATATACTTTATGAAGATATGCAAAATATAGAAGAAACTACTATAATTAATGACATTTTTAAAATATTAATACAAAACCAAAAAATAGTAAGAAAAGAACTATTAGATATTTTTACACAACATAATAATTATATTATTGGTTTTGATAATGAAGAAATTAGTATACAAATAGAAAAAGATATAGAAGAAATAATAAGAATTATAAATGAGGCATATAAAATTAGTAAAGTAAAATTTATTTGTGAGCAAAAAATGGAAGAAAACAAAAGAACAATGGTAAATCAGTTAGATGGTGTATCAAAAGTAATTTCATCACTTGCTGAAGATCTAGAAAAAAAAGAAGAGTTAAAAGACGAATTTATTGTTGAAAAAGAAGAAATATTAGCAATTGCAAAAGAAAGAAAAATAGAAATAAAAGATCTTAACATAAAAAAAGAAAAATCAGGAAGATATATTATTAATGTATATGTAGATGCTTGTTGTGAAGAAAATTCAAAAAGAGGATGTACAATAAAATTAATAGAAAAAATATTATCAAAAGTATTAGAAGATAAAATTGTTATACAAAAGAACAATTGTGGATTAAAAAAAGAATTAAATTTATGTGTAAATACATATGCTTCGCAAGATAGATACTCTTTACAATTAGGAATTTCAAGAAAAGCAAAAGACAATTCTCCAATTTCTGGAGATTCTAGCATTTGTGTAAAACTAGAAGATGGAAAATATCTATTAGCAATTAGTGATGGTATGGGAACAGGTCCAAAAGCAAGGCAAAGCAGTAAAATTGTAATAAAAATGTTAGAAAGGCTATTAACAAACGGATTTGATAAAGATACCTCTTTAGAACTAATTAATTCTACATTATCTTGTGCAAACCAAGAAGATGACTCATATGCAACAATAGATATTGCAATATTAGATTTATATGCAGGAAATATGGAATTTGTAAAAAGTGGAGCATGTCCAACATATATAAAAGAAAATCAAAAAGTGCAAATTATAAAAGCATTATCATTACCAGCTGGAATATTAGAAAATGTAAGTTTAGTAGTATATGATAAAGATATACAACAAGAAGAAATATTAGTAATGTGTTCAGATGGAATAATGGAATCAAATACTGAATATCAAAATAAAGAATTATGGGTAAAAGACATTTTAGAAAGTATTCAAACTGATAATGTACAAAAAATAGCAGACATAATTACAAAAGAAGCAATAGATAATGGTTATGGAAATGTAAGAGATGATATGACAATAATTGTTGCAAAAATTAAGAAAAATGAAATTTAGTTAAAATAAAGGTATATCATAAAAGATATACTTTTATTTTAAGATATAAATTCAAACTATAAAAATCATATTTTGAATATTAACTGTTTTTATATTATAAATTTTCAGAAAACATTGACAATAAAAATATGGTTATATAAAATAAGATAAAAGAAGCGAAGAAACTATTATCAAACATAAGAAGAGGAGAAAAAATATTATGGAAAGAAAAAACAAAGGTATCACATTAATAGCCCTAATAATAACAATTATAATAATGCTAATTTTAGCAGGAATAGTATTAAGTCTAACAATAGGAGAAAATGGGATTATTAAAAAAAGTCAAAAGTCAGCAGAAGAATATAAAAAAGCAGAAATACGAGAAGAATTAGAACTAAAAATAATGGATTTACAAGCTGAAATTTATGAAAAAGAAAAAAGACAGGCATCATTAAATGATTTAAGCACATATTTAGAAAAACAAAATTATATAATGGATATTATAAATGAAGAAACAACATATGGAAAACTAAATTATAAAGGATATGAATTTGTTATTAATGAACAGTTAAAAATTACAGATTCATTATATGTAGGAAATGTTATACAACAATTGTTATCATCAATCGGAGAAGATAAAAATAAAACTTTACAACAAATATTAAAAGATGAAAATATATTAAATAAAATATTTACTACAGATAAGGCTATTAATATAATAATAAATAATAAAAATGAATTTTTAGATGCCTTTATTAATGATTCAAATGCAATGAATAAAATTGCAAATTCTGACAAAATGATGGATAAAATTGTAAATAATAGTGATTGGTCATATGCTATCTTAAATAATAAAGATGCACTACAAGCATTAGATAATAGTAACCCTATTACTGTTCCATACATGACTAGTAATAATACTCCAAAAGGTCAAGTTATTTATTCCTCTATATATTCTAGTGGACATCCTGCTTACTATCCTTTTGCAGACAAGAGAGATTGGGAATCAGCATATAATGGTAATCCACAATATATAGGGTATATGTTTGAAGAACCTGTATGGTTATACAAATGTTATATTAAAAATTCGAATGATTCAGCACCGAGAGAAATGATGTTACAAAAATCAGATGATGGAATAAATTGGACAAATGTGTTTGGAGACTTTACCTATGTTGGTTTAGATAAAGATGCGACAGATATTGTAAATTCAAAACAAAATATAGGAAGAGCAAAATATTGGAGATTGTATATTACAAAAGCTACTGATTCACGAGGAGGAGTTGATATACAAAAAATTCAATTTTATGGAAAATAGAGAATATAAAAGGAGAGAATTAAAAAAGTAAAATTCTCTCCTTTACATTTATAGTCAAAATATGATATAGTATATTATGTAAAAATAAACCTTGGAGGGAACATATGAGTAGAGGAAAACGTTATGATACAGAACCAAAACTAAACATAAAAAAAGTAATAGCAGTTATAATAGCAATTGCAGTTATTATTATGTTTATAATAGGAATTAAAACCTTATTAACTACAAATACACAAGAAAATGTAGAAATTAATTATTATTATCCAGTATATACAAACCAAAAATGGGGAGTAATTAACCAAAAAGGAGATATAATAGTAGAACCAACAAAAGATGAAATAATCACTATCCCAGATAGCAAACAAGAGATTTTTATTTGTATAGAAAATGTAGATTATAATAATGGAAATTATAAGACAAAAGTATTAAATAGTAATAATCAAGAAATCTTTACAAATTACGATACAGTAGAGGCAATTGAAAATAATGATAAAAATAGTAACCTTTGGTATGAACAAGGAGTTTTAAAAGTAAAAAAAGAAAACAAATATGGCTTAATAGATTTTTCAGGAAAAGAAATATTACCATTAGAATACCAAGAAATTAAAGCATTATCAGGAGTTAAAAATAGCTTATTAATAAAAAAAGATGATAAATTAGGACTATGTGATAATAGTGGAATAATAATTATTCCTACAAACTATAAAGAAATAAAACCAATAGAACAAAACTATCAAAATGGGTATATTGTTGTAAATGACCAAAATAAATATGGTGTAATAGATTTTAATAAAGTAACAATATTAGAACCAAAATATGAAGATATTAAACAAGTAAAAGGAAATAATATTTATATTATAAAAGAAAATGGAAATTATAAAGCAATAAATAAAGAAGGACAAACACTATTAGAGAACAAATTTGATAATGTAACACAAATAAATGAAGACAATCTTGTTATAATAAAAAATGGAAAATATGGAGTTATTAATACAAAACAAGAAGAAAAAATAAAAGCAGAATATGAAGAACTTTCATATTTATATGACGAATATTATTTAGCAAAAAAAGATGGAAAATATGGAATTATTGATTTATCACAAAAAACAGTTTTAAAATTTGATTATACAAAAATTGCATATCAAAAAGAAGCAGGAATAATTCAGTTAGAAAAAGACAATAAAAATACTGAAATATACAATACAAAGCTAGAAAAGAAATTAGAAGGAATTGTAGAAAAAGTAGATATAGAAAATTCATATTTAAAAATACGTCTTCAAGATGGAATACACTATTATAACTTTAAACTTGAAGAAAAACCACTTAAAGAATTATTAAAAGATAAACAATTATTTGTTAGCAAAAAAGACGGAAAATATGGATATGTAAACAAAAAAGAAGAAGTAATAGTAGATTACATTTATGAAGAAGCAATGGAATTTAATCAACATGGGTATGCAGCTGTAAAAAAAGATGGAAAATGGGGAGCGATTAATGAAAAAGCAGAGCAAACCTCAGAATGTAAATATGAATTAGAAGATAATATAATAGTTGACTTTATTTCTAAATGGCATTTAGGACAAGACTTAAACTCTTATTATTATACAGATAAATAAGTTTTTAAAGGAGTAATAAAATGGAACGAAAGACAAAGTATCAATATACATATTTTATATATCCATATGTAATTAATGAAAACAAATATGAAAAATATTTATATAAACTATTAAACAATAAAAAATGTAAAATTCGATTTTTTGAAAAAGAAAAAGATTTAGACCTATATACATACTTTTTGCCAAATATGAAGGAATTTATGTTCCAAGGATTTGAATTTAATAAAGATAAAATAAGAAAATACGAAGAATTTAACAAAGAAATGCAAGCAATTATTTTATCAAAATATCCTTGTACATGTTTTGAATATGATTTAGGAATTATGCAAGGTAAAGCAGGAGAAGGCGAAGGAATCTTCTTTCATATGCAAAAAATAGAATTAATTTGTTTTAAAACAGGTATATGTTTTTTAGTAATGAAAACAAATATAGAAGAAAATTGTGATTTTAGCAATGTATTAGATTTTAATTACAAATTTAGAGATATATATTCAGAATTTAGTAATTTAAAACAATATGAAAATATACGTTTACAAAGCAATACATTTGAAGATGTAAAAAAATTAATAGAAATAATAAAAGAAATAACAGGAAATACAAAAGATGCAAAGGCGTTAGATATTGATACAAACCGTTTTTTAACATTTGCATATACTTGTATAGAACAAACTGATTGGAATGAGGAAAAAAAATTTAAAGAACTAGAATTTGAGTTTTTTAAATATGCAAATATTTTTCCAAGTTCATATAAATCTAATTTTGACAAAAAGCACTTAGAAATAATTAATAAATGGAAATTTATAAAAACAGGTTTTACAAAAGAAGGAATGGCACTTTTAACCTCTGGTATAGATATTCATAATTATACAAAATTGCCATATATATATGAAAATCAATACTTATATATATATATATTAGTACAATATCAAAAACTATATCTAAAAAAATTAGAACAAGAATCAAAAAATAAAAACATGACACAAGGGTTAAGAGAAAAATTTATTAAATTTACAAAAGAATTATGGATTCATGAAATTACAAATGATGATATTGGAGGACAAATTTATAAGAAAATACGTCATGTTTGTGAAATAGAAAAAATTTATAATGGATTAAAAAATAAATTTGATATAGCATATAAAGAGTTAAATATAGAAAAAGAAAATAAAGTTAATAAAATTATTTTAATAATACTTGCAATATCTTTATTATTAAATGTCATAAACTTTATTAGTTTGATAAGAATTATGTAAAAAGGAGAAACTTTTATGCAAGTAAAGTGTGGGATTGATATTATTGAAATTGAAAGAATAAAGAAATCTATTGAAGACACAAAAGGAAAATTTTTAGACAAAGTATTTACCAAAAAAGAAATAGAGCATTGTGAGTCTAAAAATAAAGCAAAATATCAACACTATGCTGCAAGATTTGCAGCAAAAGAAGCATTTTTTAAAGCAATATCTGAACAATTTTCTCCATATGAACTTACATGGAAAGATATAGAACTAACTAACGATATAAATGGAAGACCTAAAATTGAATTAGTAAAAAAAGAAAAGCTAACTTTAGAAAGTATAGATATTAGTCTTTCACATTGTAAAGAATATGCAGTAGCAAGTGTTACAGTTTTATTAAAATAACTAGGAGGATAAATACATATATGCAATTATTTGATTCACATTGTCACTTAGATGACGAAAAATTTGAACAAGATAGACAACAATTAATAAAAGATATTTTTTCATCAAAAGTAACAAAGTTAATAAGTGCAGGATATAGCATAAAAAGTTCAAAAAGAGCGTTAGAACTTGCAAATAAATATAAAGAAATTTATACAGTAAGCGGAATATCACCAAATGATATTCCAGAAACAATGGAAAAAATAGATAAACAAATAGAACAAATCCAAAATATAGCTAAAAATGAAAAAGTAGTAGGAATTGGAGAAATAGGTTTAGACTATTATTGGAATAAAGAAAACAAAGAAATACAAAAAGCATATTTTATAAAACAAATTGAACTTGCAAATAATTTAGGACTGCCAATAGTTATTCATACAAGAGAAGCACTAGTAGATACAATAGATATTTTAAAAAATCATCCAGTTAATAAAAAAGGAGTATTTCATTGTTGCCCATTAAATAGGGAACTTGTAAAAGAGGGACTAAAATTAGGATTTTACATTTCATTTGCAGGACCTGTTACATTTAAAAATTCTAAAAATGCTAATGAAATTATTAATATAGTACCAATGGATAAAATATTAATTGAAACAGATAGTCCATATTTATCTCCAGAACCAAATAGAGGAAAAAGAAATGATCCAAGGCAAGTAGAATATATTGCAGAAAAAATAGCTAAAGAAAAACAATGTAGAATAGAAGAAATAGCACAAATAACATATAAAAATGCTTGTAAAATTTTTAATATAAAATAAGAAAAATTAACAGAGGAATTCTAAATTTAAAATGGATTCCTCTTAATTATATTTTTTTTAAGAAAACATTAATAATCTATGTAGATATTTCTTAATAATTATATGGTATAAATATTACAAAGGTTTTAAAAATCTAATTAAAGTGATATAATAACTAAAAAAGAAGGGAATTAAAAAATATGTATAATATTTTAGTTTGTGATGATGATAAAGAAATCGTAGAAGCAATTGAAATTTATTTATCAAAAGAAGGATATAAAATTCATAAGGCATATAATGGGGAAGAAGCATTAAAAATAATGAAACATACAGAAATTCATTTAGTTATTTTAGATATTATGATGCCAAAAATAAATGGAATACAAGTAGCAAGTACAATAAGACAAGATAAATCAGTTCCAATAATTATGCTATCTGCTAAATCAGAAGACTATGACAAAATAAATGGTCTAAATACAGGAGCAGATGATTATGTAACAAAACCATTTAATCCATTAGAATTAATTGCAAGAGTAAATTCACAAATTAGAAGATATACAAAACTAGGTTCTATAAAAAAAGAAGAAGCAAATTCATACCAAACAGGAGGTCTAGTCATTAATGACGATACAAAAGAAGTTTATATTGATGAAAAACAAATAAAATTAACTCCCACAGAATACAACATATTAAAATTTTTAACAAAAAATAAAGGAAGAGTATTTTCTATAGAGCAAATATATGAAAATGTATGGGAAGATGAAGCCTATGGAGCAGAAAATATTATTGCTGTTCATATAAGACATATAAGAGAAAAAATAGAAATTAACCCAAAAGAACCTAAATATTTAAAAGTTATATGGGGAATTGGCTATAAAATAGAAGATATAAAATAATAGGAGGTATAACGTGAAATATATTAAAAATTCAGGTATTATAAAAGCTATTTGCTATACTTTAGTTCCAATGTTAGTATTAATAATATTATTAAATGCATTTTCTATTACATATTATGCTTCATATGAAGAAGATTTCGTAGACTATAAAGGTTATGTAGACACAAAAAGATTTGCAATCAACTATTTTTATAATATACAAAAAGCATTACATATTGCAGAAAAAGAGTATATACAATCACAATCTAAATTAAAAACAGAAAAAATGACAACAGATACAGTAGCTGTAGAACAAATAGAAACAAATGATAGTAATATGCAAACAATCCAATATAATTTTTACTCAATTAGTAAATATGATATATTACTAATATCTCCAAATGGAGACATTATAACAAATGTGGAAAAAACATTACAAACAGATACATTAGACAAAATAAAACAATATATATCATCTAAAAAATATTATTGGAATTATGATCTAGCAAATATAACTACAAACATTGCAAAATTGCAATATGAAGAAATTGTATATAGTGGTTTTGAGCAAATTAATGAATCTGGATATGAAATATATACAGCTTTAAAAGAGGATGATGATAGTGAATTTTATGCTTATAATTTAATGTATGATTTTGTAGGTTCTACATATGAGACAGCACCTAGTATTATTACAATATCTATAATATTATTAATTGCTTGTATGATTTATATTATAATAGGAATTGGACACAAACAAGGTAGCAATCAAATATATACTAATAAACTTGATTATATCCCATATGAAATTATAGGAATAATAGGAGGGACATTAGTTGGTATAGAATGTTATATATTATTTATATTTCTTGAATTAATACATAGAATGTCACATAGATTTGCAATAAATACAGGTATTATTATATCTATAATATTAGGATATGTTTTATATATAACACTTGCAGTAATAGTTGTAACTACTATTAGAAGAATAAAAGCAAACGTATTTTGGAAAAATACCATTTGTTATCGCTTTTTTAAATTTACATTAGGTGGACTATTTACTAATTTTCGTCAGACAGTAAAATTAGCTATGCAATATGGAGGATTTATTTTAGTATCAGTTATATTAGGAATAGTATCACTTTCATCACCTTTAGTTGTAATATTTTTATTTGCATTTTGGTATTATATATTTAAAAAAATATTAGACTATATGGGTCAAATGGATAAAATAAGACAAAAAATTAAAAACATGTATAATGGAGAAATTAAAAATCCATTAGATGAAAAGGAATTATATGGAGAATTAAAACAAATAGCTAGAGAGTTAAATGATATATCAGGAGGTCTTTCAAATGCAATAGAAGAAGCTACAAAAAGTGAAAGATTAAAAACAGAATTAATTACAAATGTATCACATGATATAAAAACACCATTAACATCAATTATAAACTATGTAGATTTAATGAAACAAGAGGAAATTAAAAATCCCAAAATAGAAGAATATTTAAAAATACTAGATAGTAAATCACAAAGACTAAAAAAATTAACAGAAGATTTATTAGAAGCATCAAAAGCATCTTCAGGAAATATTAAATTAACTATGGAAAACTTAAATGTAAAAGAATTAATAAAACAAGTAAGAGGAGAATTTGAAGACAGATTTAATAAAAAAGAATTAGAGATAATCGAAACTTTTCCTGAAGATGACATATATATTATGGCAGATAGTAGATATATGTATAGAGTATTAGAAAATATGTATATTAATATTTCAAAATATGCTTTAGAAAATTCAAGAGTATATATTGATGTTATAAGAAAAAATGGGAAAATACAAATAGATATAAAAAATATTTCAAAAGACAAATTAAACATTAGTGTTGACGAATTAATGCAACGTTTTGTAAGAGGAGAAACATCAAGAACAACAGAAGGGTCAGGACTTGGAATATCTATTGCAAAATCATTAACTGAACTGCAAAAAGGAGAATTTAATATATATTTAGACGGAGACTTATTTAAAGTAGTAATTCAATTTCAAGAAATAATAAAATAAGAATCTAACTTAAAAACTATATAACTTTATTTGGTAAAAAAATGACATGAAAAATAAATTCTTTTCATGTCATTTTTGTTCATATGAAAAATATTATAAAACTTTTATCCCAATATTGCACCTAATGCTCCAAAAACACCAGCTGATGCCAATCCCATAATAATACCTGCTAAAATTACACCTGCAATAATTGCAATAACACTTTTCTTAAAATCCATATCTAGAAAACTTGCAGCAAGAGTTCCAGTCCAAGCACCTGTACCAGGAAGAGGAATTCCTACAAAAATGAATAAAGCTATATATAAACCACTTCCAGCAGTTTCTTGTAGTTTTTTACCACCTTTTTCGCCCTTTTCTAAACACCAAGTAAAAAATTTGCCAATAAATTTTTTATCTGCACCCCACTCTAATACTTTTCTTGCAAAAAAGAAGATAAAAGGTACAGGAAGCATATTTCCTATAATACAAGTAATATAAAGTGGTATTAGTGGAAGTGCATCTCCAAAAGCTGTACTAAAACCAACAGGTACCGCTCCTCTAAGTTCAATTAAAGGTATCATAGATATTAGAAAAACAATTATATATTTTTTAAACATAAAAATTTAATTCCTTTCTTTATATAGATGAAACTTATTTTACTATAAGAAAATAAAAAAGTCTATAATTCAACAAAAGAATTTCTAATATTAATAAAAATATCTTTAAAATATTCCATTCTATCTTTAATAACTTCAAAATTAAGAACATATAAATTTTTATCAGTTTCAATCCACATAATATTACAATAAAAATCTTTACCATAAGAATTATCAGTATAAATAAAACTATATTCATAACCCTTATAATTATGAACATCAAAAGAAACTAAACCAGAATCATTATAAATATTTTCCTTATCCTTTAAATAGTTTTCTTTATCATCATTTGCTACTGTAAATAAATCTATCATACGAGATTTTTCAATTCTACTTGCATAAAAAAACATTTCATCTTTTTTAGAAAACAAATCAATTACAAACTCATTATTTTCTTTGTCATTAACTTGATAATTAATATTATTAGGAAAGCTAATTTGAAAACTTCCATCACTTGAGGTTAGAGTATTATATTTAATATGTTTATTTTTAAAGATAAAAAATAAACATATACTTAAAATAATTATAAAAATAGCAATACCAACACCTATATAAATGTATTTTTTTTCTATATTTTTCATAAAACCTCCTTTTTTATGTATCTAAACATATATAATTATAATTACAAACACAAATCATTTTATTTGTACGTATCTAGTTGCCAAACTAAATATTATTTAATGGTGCTATTTTTGCTATTTCTTCTTTAGTTATTTTACCATCTCTTATAATAATAACTTTTTCATTAATTACCTCTACTATAGTAGAAGTAGTATCATTAGTTACATTTCCACTATCTATTATATAATCTACTTTTCCACCTAATTCATTAATAATGTTTTTAATATTTGTTCCTGTAGGACTATCAGAAAGATTAGCACTAGGAGCAACAATAGGAATGCCTGCTGTTTTAATAATGTTATAAGCAAGTTTGCTTTTTAAAAGTCTGACTCTAATATATTCATCACTTGCTGATACAATATCTGGAAAAACATTTTCTTTTTTCTTAAATTTTATAGTTAAAGGTCCAGGCCAAAAAGCACTAATTAATTTTTGTTCTAAAGGACTAATACAATCTACTATTTTGTTTAACATAGAAATATCTGAAATTAAGACAGTTAATGGTTTATATATAGGTCTTCTCTTTATTTCGTAAATTCTTTTACAAGCATCTTTATCAAAAGAATTAGTTACAATACCATATACTGTATCTGTTTTAAAAACTACAATTTTTCCTTCCTTTATAGCATTTGCTATTTCAAAAATAGTATTATTATCTATTTGTTCTTCTTTTATATACTTTGTATTCATGTATTATCTTCTTTCTAAGTTTTTTAATATTATATACTAATATTAAAATATTTACAACAAAACTACAGTATGATATAGTAGATATATTAGAAAAGAGGGAAAAAAATGTCAAATAAAGAAGATATATTTGTAGCAATAGATGTAGAAACAACAGGATTATCACCATTTAATAATGAATTAATTGAAATAAGTGCAATTAAATATAATAAAAATAAAAAAATTGATACATTTTCTACATTAATTAAACCAAAAATAAAAATACCATATTATATTACAAAAATTACAGGAATTACAAACGAAATGGTGCAAAATGCTCCACAAATAGAAAAAGTAATGCCAGAGTTAATTTGTTTTATAGGAGAACATGCACTTGTTGCACATAATGCAAACTTCGATTATAAATTTATACAAAATTATTCAGGAAATAGTTTTTCAAAAAACAAGGTAATAGACACAGTAGCTATTGGAAGAAAATTATATCCAGAACTTCCAAACCATAAACTAGGAACAATTGCAAAACATATTGGAATTACAGAAGATGGATTTCATAGAGCAGAATTTGATTGTGAATGCTGTGCCAAAATTTATATAGAGTATTTAAAAGTAGTGTAAATTAAAAGTGTGCAATATAATTATAAATAATATAAAAAAGGAGTAAATTATGGAATATAAATATAAAACAAGTGGGACTTGTTCACAAGAAATAATAATTGAAATTGAAAAAGATATAATAAAAAAAGTAACAATAATAGGAGGATGTGCTGGAAATACAAAGGGAATTAGCACATTAGTAGAAGGAATGAAAATAGATGATGTAATTTATAAATTAAAAAAAATACCATGTAAAAACAGAGGTACTTCTTGTCCAGATCAATTAGCAAGAGCATTAGAACAAATAAAAGAGTATAATAAAAGGAGGTAGTATGAGGGCATTAGTGACAGGAGCATCTTCTGGAATTGGAAGAGATATAGCAAGGGTTTTAAGTAATTTAGGCCATGATATTATTATTGTGGCAAGAGATGGAATAGAACTTGAAAAATTAAAAAAGGAATTATCTACAAAAGTAGAAATAATTAGTATAGATTTATCAAAAAAAGAAAATTGTATAGCATTATATGAAAGTGTAAAAAATAAGAAAATAGATATATTAGTAAATAATGCAGGATTTGGAGATTTTGGTGAATTTATAAATACAGATTTAGAAAAAGAATTAGATATGATAGATGTAAATATAAAAGCAGTTCATATCTTAACAAAATTATTTTTAAAAGATATGGTAAAAAGAAATAAAGGTTATATATTAAATGTTGCATCAATTGCTGGTTTTATGTCAGGAGGACCTTTAATGGCGACATATTATTCTACTAAATCTTATATTGTAAAATTAACTCAAAGTATATACACAGAATTAAAAAGAAAAAAATCAAAAGTAAAAATAAGCTTATTATGCCCAGGTCCAGTAAATACGAATTTTAATAAAGTAGCAAATGTAAAATTCAATTTAAAAGCTCTATCAAGTGAGTATGTTGCAAAATATGGTATTGATAATATGTTAAAAGGAAAATTTGTAATATTACCAGGAACAAAAATAAAAATAGTAAAATTCTTATCTCATATATCACCAGAAAAATTAGTATCAAGAATTTGCATGAAAATGCAAGAAAAGAAGACATAATTGACTTTTCTATTAAAATAATATATAATTACAAAAAACAAGAAAGAAGAGGTAAAAAATATGGTAAAAAATTTTTACAAATTTCCAAGAGTTTTTGAAACACGGCGTTATACTTTTGAACGGCAAGTAAATGGTTTTCATGTTGTTTATAAAGTATCTACAGTGGAAGACGAAAAAGTGCAAGGCTTTATGGAAGTGAATTCTTTAGGTAAACTTTTAGAAAGTTCTGGTTGGCAAGAACTTGAGTTTTCGAAAGTAGAACAAGAAGCTAAGCAATATCTAAAATCCATTGATTTATTGTAAAATTTAATTACCAAAAAATATCAAAAAGACTAACAGATTCATTATGAAAATGTTAGTCTTTTTTGATATTTAAGAATCGCATAGAAATTCTTTTTATTTTGTTAAATATTTTAATTAATAAGCTTTGTTTAGGTATTACAATTAAGTTATTATTTCTTTTATTTCTGTTATTTCTGTGTTCAAATATTTCATTAATATTCTTAATTTTTATATCCTTTTTTTCATTATTTTGCAATAACTCCATTCTATATTTATTATCCAAATCTATTTTTTCATCATCTGTTGCCCAATAACTTTTATAAATTAAGTAAATTATAGCTTCGCTTTCTTTTAGTAGAGGTTGTTTATCTATATCTAAATCAGCATTAATATTACTATTATATTTAACATTCATATTTTCTTTAAGAAATTCAATAAATTTTGTAGGAATCTTATTTATTAAATTAATATCAGTATATTGTAATATATCATAAACTTGTTTAAAAGAATTATTTATGTTGTTATCTACCATAAGATAAATCGTCTCCTTTTTCATTTGTTCTTGATAACATCTGTTGAATATATAAATATGTTTGTTTAACCATATTTATAGAAGTACGTTGAGTTATTTGTGAAAATTGGTCTTTTTTAAATCTATTTTGTGCAAATCCTTTTTTTTCATTATCTTTAAATATATCTGCATTTTTGACACTTTCCCATCTTTCAAAGTAGATTTGTCTGTTTGTAGGAGATTCCATTATCAAATTTAAAAAATTATTTACTTTATCTTCTTCTGTGACATCAGTCATATAGAATTTATCTAAATTTTCTTTATATTGCATAGGATTTTCCGTTATTTGTATAGAAGTATTTATTAGTGACGAATATAAGAAGACATTTTGCTTTATAATTTCAGGGTTTAATGTACCATTTGCCATTCTAAATTCAATAGTATTCTTTTTGCTATTACCAATATTAGTTAAATTTAATCCATGATATCTTTTTTCATTTAACTTATATTTATTCATGTACATTTTTAATTTTCCAAACTTTTTATAAGAAACTCTTAAAGTTCCATTTTCAATTTGTCGTAATATTTTTTTGCCAGTGGGTGTAGCCATTCCATTTCTCCAAATTGAAGAAACAATATGTAAAATACCTTTAAAATTTTTATTAATAGCATTTTTCCTAATAGGATTATTTTTATCATTACACATTTTGTATAATAATTCTTCTGATTCAGCATATAATCTTAAAAAGTTTCTCATTTTTTTAGGATCACTTGCTAAACATTCTGCATCAAAATGTATATGTAAACCACATTTATTATCAGCTACAACATTTTCTCCTTTATTTCCAGGATATTTCTTTATTTGTTCACATATTTCATATATTGATTTCCAACATTCTTCTGAATCTGTTAGTATAGGAGAAACTAATTCAGCGCCACCTTTTCCTACTAATTCTTCTTCACTTTTTTTAGCCATATGCCATTTTCGTTGTGTGATAAATTTAGCACTCTCACCTGTATATAGACTATCTTTTCCTTTAGTTTTTACATTATAAGCTTCTATTTCTATACCAAACTTGAAAGTATCTGGGAGACCTAATTTGTCAAAACCTTTTAAATATATCATTTATAGAATCATTCCTCCTTTAAAATAACTTTTATAACAGTTCCTTGTTCAACAGATGTACCAGCTGTTGGCTCTTGGCTTGTTACTGTTCCGAGAATTACCTTCTATTGTAATATTTAAATTTTTTGCCTTCAAGGAATTTGCAGCTTGTGCTGCAGTCATATTATTTAAATTTGGCACATTAGTAGAAGTTCTTACATTGTTTTCCTCAGTATATAACATAACTAAAGAATTATTAGGAAGCTTAGTATTAGCTTTTGGAACTTGGTCTGTAACTAAAATTTCATTCTTATTTCCATTTAAAGTAAAACTACAACGAAAACCCGCATTTGTCAATGCTTTTTGTGCTTCTGTCACTGTTTTGTTAATAACATTTGGAACAGTAATTGTATTATTAGAAGTTTTTCTATCTACATCTATCTTATCAGGAGAAATACCAAGATAAGGTAAAACCTCTGAAAAAATTCCACAAACAACAGGTCCGAGAAACAGTACCACCATGATAATTTTTTACTTGAGGGTCATATAATGCAACTAAAACTACTAATTCTGGATTTTCAGCTGGAGAAACAGCTACAAAAGAGGCAACATATCCAAAATCATTATCTTCAACAGGAGGTTCAGAAGTACCTGTTTTTCCTCCAACAGAAAAACCTTTTACAGCACCATATGAGCCAGTACCATCTGTTACAACAGATTCCATTATATCTAACATTTTATTTGCAGTTTCACTAGAAATCACTTGTCTTACACTAACAGGATCTATATTTGTAATTGCATCAGTATCAGTATTAATAATTTGTTTTGCAATTCTTGGTTTCATTAAAATACCATCATTTGCAATTGCACAAATAGAAGTAATTAATTGAATAGGAGTAACTTTAATTCTCTGACCAAATGCCATAGTAGCGAGCTCTGTTGCGCCAATATTTTCTTCTTTATGAAAATGGCTATTAATTTCTTCTGGAAGTCCAATTCCAGTTTTTGAAAATATACCAAAAGCATTATAATATTTATATAAAGTTCTTGTACCAATTCTAGAAGCAAGTTGCATCATACCAGGGTTACAAGAATTTTCTAAAACTTGTCTTAAACTTTGTCTTCCATGTGCTGCAGTATTCCAACAATTAATTTTAGTAGGACCAAACATTTCATAACCAATACAATTAAAATCATTTGTAACATCCGCAGTTGTAATATTTTCTTCTAAAGCTATAGAAGCATTAATTAGTTTAAAAGTAGATCCGAGGTTCATAACGACTAGATACCATAATATTACGATACATTTCCGTTTTATCAGTAGAAGATAAAGAATCCCATTTATCAATCCAGTATTGTGAAGTAGGGCTAAAAGGGGTATTTAAATTGTAATCTGGATACTGTGCCATAGCTAAAATATCTCCAGTATTTGGGTTCATAACAATTACATTTCCATTACGAGCATTATTTTGTTCTACAGCATTTTTTAAATATTTTTCAGCAATTGTTTGAATATTAGCATCAATAGTTAATACAATATTATTACCATTTTCAGCTTCAATATATTGACCATTTTCATCAGATATTTCATCTTTATTAACATCTGTTGAAGTAACAATTTTTCCAGGAGTTCCTGTTAGATAAGAGTTATAGCTTCTTTCAATACCATAAATACCCTGATTTTCACTATTACAAAATCCAATAACATAAGAAGCTAAGTTATTATATGGATAATAACGTTTAGTATCCTCATCAATATTAATACCATTTGAAATATTATTTTCCTTCATCCAATTTTGTAGTTTATCTATTTTATCTTGCTCTACTTTTTTGGCAATTGTTTGAATAGAAGAATTACTGGTTACTTTTGTAAGAGTTTCTTCATAATCAAGTTCAAAAATTTCTGAAAAAGCCTTTGCTAAACTCTCCTTTTTTTTCTTTGTTTCTTCTTCATTTTTACCTTTTATTTTAGTAGGATTTATAGAGACTGTATCAACATGTGCACTTGTTGCAAGTACTTTTCCAGTAGAGTCTAAAATATTACCTCTTTTTGCACTAATTAGTTTATTAACAGTTTGTTGTTTATAGGCATTTTCTTTTAAATCAGATCCTTCTACAAACT
This sequence comes from uncultured Clostridium sp., assembly GCA_947363765.1. GTDB lineage: Bacteria > Bacillota > Clostridia > TANB77 > CAG-508 > RGIG8482. The sequence continues at coordinate 33,459 of CANAQC010000012.1, forward strand.
GTAAAAATCCAATACGAACAATAAGACCAAAAAGAATAATCATCATACACATCATACAAGCACGAATTCTTTTAGAAGTAACAGTATTAGAAGGTGTTTTTATTCTCTTATTTATTTTTTGAATTTTACTATTTTTTCTTTTATCCATTATATCACCAAATTTCTTTTTTGTTCTTTAAAATATTGTATATTAAGTATAGTAAAATTGCAACAAAATGTATGAAAAATAAAAATATTAGTTAATGTTCAGACTATGACTTTTATATTAGAACATTTACATAAGTTATGTATTAATTGTAGCAAATATTAATAAGATTTTTTGTATTAATAAAAAATTGTAAAAAAATAGGATAAAATTTTTATTGACAAATTTAATGGGTATTATATAATAGAAAAGTAATAAAAACAAAGGAGGAATATTATGGCAGAAGAAATTACTGATGAAGAAAAACAAAGAGTTAAAGAAATGATTGATGATTTAGTTAAACGTGCCAAAATAGCATCAGAGCAATATATGAAACTAGATCAGCAAACTGTTAACAATATTATTAAGAAAATGTCAATGGCAGGACTAGAAAACCATATGAAACTTGCGAAAATGGCAGTAGAAGAAACAGGACGTGGAATTTATGAAGACAAAATAACAAAAAATATGTTTGCAACAGAATATATTTATCATAGTATAAAATATGATAAAACAGTTGGAGTAATTTCTGAAAATGAAGAAGAAGGATATGTACAAATTGCAGAACCAGTAGGAATTATTGCAGGAGTAACACCAGTTACAAACCCAACATCAACCACTATGTTTAAATCTATTATTTCAGCAAAAACAAGAAATGTTATTATATTTGGCTTCCATCCATCAGCACAAAAATGTAGTAGTGAAGCAGCAAGAATATTAAGAGATGCAGCAATTGAAGCAGGAGCACCACAAGATTGTATTTTGTGGATTGAAGAACCATCAATTACAGCAACTAATTTCTTAATGAACCATCCAGACGTAGACTTAATTTTAGCAACAGGTGGAACAGGAATGGTAAGAGCTGCTTATTCTTGTGGAAAACCAGCACTTGGAGTAGGACCACGGAAATGTACCATGTTATATAGATAGCACAGCAAAATTAAAAACATCTGTAACAGATTTAGTATTATCAAAATCTTTTGATAATGGAATGATTTGTGCATCAGAGCAAGCAGTAATTGTAGATAGACAAATTCATGATGAATTTGAAAATTTAATGAAAGAAGCAGGATGCTATTTTATTAGCCCAGAAGAAAGAGACAAATTAAAAGAATCAATGTTTATAGCAGAAAAAGGATATACTCTAGATGGTAAAGTTCCAGGGCAAAGTCCATATATAATTGCAAAAAATGCAGGAATTGATGTCCCAATAGATACAAAAGTATTAGTAGTTTATGAAGAAGGAGTAGGACAAGATTATCCATTTTCAAGAGAAAAATTAAGCCCAGTACTTGCATATTATATTGTAGATAGTAAAGATGAAGGAATAGAAAAAGCAGAAAAATTACTAGAATTTGGAGGACTTGGTCATTCTGCAGTTATACATTCAGAAAACGAACAAACCATATTAGAGTTTTCAAATAGAGTAAAAGCAGGAAGAATTATTGTAAATTCTCCATCAACTCATGGAGCAATTGGTGATATATATAATACCAATATGCCATCATTAACACTTGGCTGTGGTACATTTGGAGGAAATTCAACTACTCAAAATGTATCAAGTGTAAATTTAATTAATGTAAAGCGAGTTGCAAAAAGGAGGGTTAATATGCAATGGTTTAAAATCCCAGAAAAAATATATTTTGAAGCAGGTTCTATTCAATATTTAGAAAAAATGCCAGACATTACAAAAGCATTTATAGTAACAGATGAATCTATGGTAAAACTTGGATATATAGACAAAATATTATATCATTTAAGAAACAGACAAAGTTATGTTCATTCTGAAATATTTTCAGAGGTAGAACCAGATCCATCTTTTGAAACAATTAAAAGAGGAGTAAAAGCAATTGATACTTTTAAACCAGATGTAATTATTGCAATTGGAGGAGGAAGTGCAATTGATGCTGCAAAAGGAATGTGGTTATTTTATGAACATCCAGATGCAGATGTAGAAGGGTTAAAACTTAAATTTATGGATATTCGTAAACGTACTTACAAATTTCCAAAATTAGGGCAAAAAGCAAAAATGGTAGCAATTCCTACTACATCTGGAACAGGTTCAGAAGTTACATCATTTGCAGTTATTTCAGATAAAGAACAAAACAAAAAATACCCACTTGCAGATTATGAATTAACACCAGATGTTGCAATAATAGATCCAGATTTAGTAATGACTCTACCAAAAAGAATTACAGCAGATACAGGAATGGATGTATTAACACATGCACTAGAGGCATATGTTTCTAACATGGCATCAGACTATACAGATGGACTGGCTGAAAAAGCAGTAGAATTAGTATTTAATTATTTATTAAGAGCATATGAACAAGGTGATGATAAAATTGCAAGAGAAAAAATGCATAATGCAAGCTGTATTGCAGGAATGGCATTTACTAATGCATTTTTAGGAATAAACCATTCTCTTGCTCATAAAATAGGAGCAAAATACCATACAGCACATGGAAGAGCAAATGCTATTTTACTTCCATATGTAATAAAATATAATTCAGAAAAACCAACAAAATTTGTGTCATTTCCAAAATATGAATATTTTATTGCAGACGAAAAATATGCAAATTTGGCAAGAAAAAATGGATTATATTCTAACTCAAAAGAAGAAGCTGTTGAAGCATTAATTCAAAAAATAAAAGAGTTAAACCAAAAATTAGAGATTCCAAAATCATTACAAGAACTAGGAATAGACGAACAAGACTTTTTGGCAAATGTTGATGAATTAGCAGATAGAGCATTTGAAGACCAATGTACAACAGCAAATCCAAGATTACCACTAGTAACAGAATTAAAACAAATTTTATTAGATGCTTACTATGGAAAATAAAAGTGAAATTTATAAATAAAAAGTATTTGACTATAGATGTATTATCAAATGCATCTATAGTTTTTACATATATTAGTATATTTTATAATATGCCAAATTAATATTAATGTATCATATTATAAAATTAAATTTATTTTAATCTGTTATTGAAAAATTCCTTCAAATTTAAAGTTAGTATAAGACTTGTAAAAATTACCAAGAAAAATCTATTGACATAATTAGTATAAAATGATAATATTAATATTACAGGAACAATTTACTTAAAAAAGAATAATATATTTTTAAGTATAAATTAGTAAAGTATATACATTATAAAAAAGCAACTACTAGTTTTTTATTTTGCCATTTTTATTTAAGATTTATAAAAGTCTTTAAATAAATATAGTTATAAGAGAATGTTTTATAATAAAAATACTAACGGTTAATATGTATTTATATAGTAAACATTAAAAAATAAAAATATTTTAAAAAATATATTGACATTGAAATCCTGATGTAGTATAATACAAAACGTTCCTTAAAAAAGGAGCAAAAAGCACATTGAAAAATAAACAATAAATCCTTTGAAAGACCAAAAGCGGTAGTT
>CANAQC010000013.1 GCA_947363765.1 uncultured Clostridium sp.
TTTCACGATTAATTAAACGTACTTTTACATGTAATCTTGTTGAATATGTTACGTCTCTTTCTTTTGCTTCTTCTAATGAATATTTTGTTTTTTCTTCCATATAATAGTCAAAAAATTCAAGAACTAGATTTCCTGTGTAATCAATAATAGGTGAAATATCTTTTAACACTTCTCCTAATCCTTCTTTTACAAACCAGTTATAAGAATCTTTTTGTACTTGAATTAAATTTGGCATTTCGATTGTTTCTTGTACTTTTGCAAATGTTTTGCGTACACATTTTTCGTGTTTTACATCACTAACCAAAAAAATCACCTCTATATTAAATTAAGCAGAAAATTTGAAATTGTATTCTAGAAATTTAGAATACTTTTTAAGAATAAAATCTATTTATCAAGAAGTCCCTCTTAAACTAAGTTTCCTCTTTATTTTTATAAAGTATCTGCTCTTTATTTATAAAAATAAGATTCCTTCAAAGTTTAATTCCTCTTCTTGTTAAATTTAAAAGAATATAAAATTATATCATAAAAAAGATGATATAATTTGTAACTTAAAAATTATATCATCTTTTCTTACGGCTTGTCAAGGTTTGTGCAATATTTTTTTATACAAAAAAAGAACAAGATTTTATTCTTGTTCTATGTTTTGTTTTATTTTATTTGCTTTTTTACGAATTCTTTGAATTGCTGTATCAATTGATTTCACTTTTGTATTTAGCTTTTCGGCTATTGATGCGTATGATTTTCCTTGTTTATAATAATATAAAACTTGTCTTTCAAAATCACTTAAACTTTCATTTATTTTATTTTCAATTGAATTATAATATTCTTTTTTTGTTATCATTTCAAGTGGATCTTCTACTGCTTTTACATCTAATACATCTAAAATAGATATTTCATCATTTTCATCATATGCTGCAGAATTTAAAGAAAATGCAGAATTTAATGGTATGTTTTTTTGTCTATTTGAAGTTTTTAATGCTGTAATTAATTGTCTTTCTATACACATATTTGCAAAAGTCTTAAAAGAATTTTGCTTTTCTATATTAAATGACTTTGTCGCCTTATATAATCCAATTAAACCTTCTTGTATAATGTCATCTTTTTCTGCTCCCACCATAAAAAACTTACTAGCTTTTACATTTACTAAGTCATGATACTTGTCCATCATATAATTTAAGGCTATGTGATCTCCTGATTGTATTACTTCAACTATTTTTTCATCTGTCATATTCATATATTCATTACCTAAAGGATTAATTTGCGTCATAGAATATTTGTTACCTCCTAATGTCATAATCTACTTGTATTATATTGTTAAAACCTTTATATGTCAATACTTTTCGCTATATTCTATTAAGAAATTCTATTTTTAATTCTTCTAATGCCTTTTTTCGACTACTTATGACATTTTTTTCTTTGTTTGTTAACTCTGCAAGTGTCCTCCCATCTTCTAATTCAAATATCTCATCAAATCCAAATCCATTATTTCCTCTATATTGATTTGCAATATAACCAGATAAAATACCTTGACCTATTAAGTATTTTTTTCCATCATAATAAACTACTACTGTAATATAATCTACTTTTCTGTTTTGTTTTTGTATATTCTTCATTTTTTGTAGAATATATTCATTTCTTTGTCTTGAATATTCATTTGTTGACTTATCTTGTCCTAAAAATCTTGCTGTATTTACTCCAGGCCAACCATTAAATTCTTTAATACAAATTCCACTATCATCTGCTAATGTTGGGATTTTCGTTATTTCATAAATTTGTTTTGCTTTCTTTTTAGCATTACCTAGAAATGTATTTTGGTCTTCAATTACTTCTATGGTATTTTTTATTTCTTTTAAGGTAATTATTTCAAAATCCTGTAAAATTTCTTTTATTTCTTTTATTTTTCCAAAATTAGTACTTCCAATTAACATTTTCATTATTACATACCTCTTTTTTTATTAAATTATAACACAATTTTTCACTTTTTTCCACTTTTTTGCTTTTATTGACTTTTTTATAGCTTTATATAATAATACTAATTAAGAAAGACTAGCTTGTTATAAAATTAACAAGATAATATTAATATAAAAATTTCTTATATAATTAATAAAGAAGGTGTAAATTTTGCCTAAGATATATCTTGAAAAAAATGTATTAGATGCCACTTTTGAGCGTTTAGAATTTATATTTGATCATTTTGATAATATATATTTTAGTGCAAGTGGCGGAAAAGACAGTAGTGTTATGGTTCAATTAGCTAATATGGTGGCTAAAAAGAAAAACCGCAAATTTGATATTCTTTATATTGATTTTGAAGCACAATATAGAATGACAATACAACATGTTTATGAACTAAAACAATTATCACAAGTCCGCAATTTCTATCATATTGCTTTACCTTTAGCTCTTAGAAATGCTGTGTCTATTTTGCAACCAAAATGGATTTGTTGGGAGGAAGAAAGCAAACATTTATGGGTTAGAAATCTTCCAAAAGATAGCATTAACATGAGTAATTGCCCATTTCCATGGTTTCATAAAGGTGAAGAATTTGAGGAGTTTATTATCCAATTTGCAAATTGGTATCAAGAAAAATATGGTGGTATGGTTGCATGTGGTATTCGGCATACGTAGTAATGAAAGCTTAAATAGATTTCGTACCATTACTTTCGAAGGAAAAGTTATGTTTGAAGATAAGCATTGGACTACTAAAATAAAATACAATGATAAACATATTCCTGTTTTCAATTTTTATCCATTATATGATTGGGCTACAGAAGATATTTGGGGCGCTGTTAGTAAATTTGATTTAATGTATAATCAAATTTATGAACTAATGTATAAAAATGGGCTAAGTATACATGAACAACGTTTATGCCAACCTTATGGTGATGACCAAAGAAATGGTATTGATCAGTTTAAAGCGTTAGAATATGATACTTGGGAAAAAGTAGTAAACCGTGTTAATCGGTGTTAATTTTGGTAATATTTATTGTAGAACTACTGCATTAGGAAACCTAAAAACTTCAAAACCTGATTTTATGACTTGGAAAGAATATACCATCTTTTTATTAGAAAGTATTGGAATTTATAATAGTGATTTAATGCTTCACTATTATAGAAAAATCAAAAAATTTGCCTACTGGTATAAAAAACGTGATAATATTGATATTGGTGATATTCCTCAAGAAGCAGATACTAGACTAGAAAACCAGAAAAAAGTAATTTCTTGGAGAAGAATTGCAAGATCTATTGAAAAAAATGATTTTTATATGAAACGACTTTGTTTTGCACAAACAAAAACAGATGATGAGGAATTACGTAGATTAATTCATAAATGGGATAATTTGTTAACAAAAGATACTGTGTCTGATGATAAAGACTTAATTAATTTTATTAAGAAAGAGGTGATAAAAAATGATTGTGAAAATGAATAACAAAGACGAAAATTTTTATTTATATATGGGGAAATTTTTCGGTTCTAGAATTGTTCAAACAGAAACTAAAGACCGTATTTATGATGATGCTAACAAATATTGGTATATTTATTTAGATGATAATAATAAAGCTTATGGTTTTATTTCTGTTTGTGACCATGTAATTAAAAATATATATTCTAATAATGATCTTTACTTAAAAGATTTGTTAGATACTGTAAAAAAAGATTTTTCTATTCAACCTAGTATTGTTACCAAAATATATGAACATGTTTATAAAGATTGTGGTCTTATTGTTAATAATTTAGATAATTATAAGCATTTTATAATGATTCGAGGTGACATGCAATGAAAGAAATTAATTTTCCAGTATTAAATGTTAAAATGGTTGATATTGATAAAGTAATTGCTAATGATTATAACCCTAATAAGGTTGCTCCACCAGAAATGAAATTATTAAAGCATTCTATTGAAGAAGATGGTTATACACAGCCAATTGTTACATATTATGATAAAGAAAATGATAAATATATTGTTGTTGATGGTTTCCATCGTTATCGTTGTGCAAAAGAATATTTTGCTTTAAAACAAATTCCTATTGTTACAATTGATAAAGATTTAAATAATCGTATTGCAAGTACTATTCGTCATAATCGTGCAAGAGGTACTCATCAAATTATTGATATGTCTAAAATTGTGCTCGATTTAACTTCTAGAGGATGGACAGAATCACAAATTTCAGAACATTTAGGAATGGAACTAGATGAAATTATTCGTCTAAAACAAATTAGTGGTCTAAAAGAAGCTTTTGCTAATCACGTTTTTAGTAAATCTTGGGAAGAATTTGAAGATAATCTAAAAAAAACTACTTAACATCGTTTTTATATACTCTATACATCTAGTGTATGTGGATTATATCCTCGTATATTAGATGTTTTTTATTATTATATGTAATGGCAGATTCCATATCTGCCTAAATAATTTTATGTTATATATTTTTTTTTCTAATTAATATTAATGGTGTTAATTCTTTTCCTTGACCAGATGGGTTATCTTTTATTAATTGTTTTAGTTCTTCTTTAGATAATGTAATATCATTAGAATAACCCAATATTTCTTGTCCTAAGTCATTTGCATCTACTATCATACAAGAAATTCCTAAAGTTTCTCTAATTTCATTACATACCTTATGTGGATTTTTAGGAAGTTTGATTCCAATATCTTTATATTCTTTCCAAACATGGTCATAAAAACCATCTAATCCACTTACTTCTTGTCCTACAATTTCATAAAATACTCCCTTTTTTCCAAATAATTTTGTTATAGCACTTGCTATGCTTGCAAATATAACTTTTAATAATCCAACAGTATCAATCGCATATTGCATTTTTATAGTTTCTCCTACTCCTACTCCTGTATCTGGATGCGATGCAAATTTAGATAGTATTTTTGCCCAAAATCCTATTTTTATATCTTCTCTTTTTACAATTTGATTTTGGCATAATGCTATAATTTTTTCACTACTTGAAATGATATCACCTTTTTCATAAATTGGAGATACGTATTCTTTAAATATATTAATATAAGATTCTCCTTGTTTAATAAATCTTGTTTTTATTGCATGTCTTAAATAAGTATTACCATTTAACTGTATTTCTACGTTTTTTCCTTCATTTGCATAATACTCCATATTATTTCCTCCATAATTTTTATTTTTTGTTATATTTTTGTTTTTCTTACATATAATATATATGTATCTTTTTAATAAGTCTTATACAATATTTTGCTTAAATTTCAATATTTTTTTATAAAGTGTTGACAATATACCAAAAAAATATTATACTAAGAAAGTAACATCGCGAGGTGGAGCAGTTGGCAGCTCGTTGGGCTCATAACCCAAAGGTCGCAGGTTCGAGTCCTGCCTTCGCAACCATAATAGCAAGTCACTTCTGGCTTGCTATTTTTTTGCCTACTGTGAAAAGGTGACGAAAAAGTGACAAAAATAAAAATAAGCATTTTTTATGTGTCTCTTAACTTATTTTTGAGTGTAAAAATGAGTCCATTGTATTTGCAATTTCTTTAAACTCATACTTTATTTATTAGATTTTTGATTTTTTAAGTAATTTATGTTATAATTTTTTTATGTCATTTCAAAGAAAGGATGATTTTATGCTTAATTTTATACTCTTATTGGGTTTTATTATTTGTACTATACATAGAATTAAACTCTATACAAAATCAAAAAAGAACTAATCCTTAGAACTATTCCTTCAATATTTTTTGAAGGAATGTTTTTATAATGGACTAATCAAATTTTTTATTTTACTGTTATAGCTTCTTTTATTGCATTAAATTTTGCTTCTCCTATTCCTCCAACATTTTTTAAGTCTTCTATTTGCTTGAAACCTCCGATTTTCTTTTCTGTATTCAATAATTTTTTTTGCTGTTGATTCTCCGTATTCCTTGTAAAGATTGTAATTGCTCAATTGTTGCTTTATTTAAATTGATTTTTTTATTTTGAGTTTCTCCAAAGCTTGAAATTGTATTTGTTTTATTCTCTTGTTGTATACTTTCTTTATCACCTATTTTAGGAATTATTATTTTTTGACCATCTTCTACAGGATATGCAAGGTTAATATCGCTAATATCTGCATTTTGATTTAATCCTCCTGCTTGTTCTATTATGTCTGCAATTCTTGCTCCTTCTTGTATTCTAATAATACCAGGATTTTTTACTTCTCCTGCTATATGAATAATAATTTCTTCTTTTATTTCATTATCTTTTTTACTTTCATTAATTTCTACTTCATTAACAAAATCTATTTGTTCATATTCTTCATTTTTTTCTATCTTTGTATAAAAATAATACCCTATTACTAATATCATAATTGCTCCAATTACAATAAATATATAAGTTTGTTTTTGGTTCAATTTTTCCATATTTTTTCCTCCTTTCTTTTTTATTTAAACTATATGGTATTTTCTGATGAAATTATTAATTGCTTGTTTTTGTAACTCAAAATTTTGTAAAAAATATTACATTTTGTAATTCTACATGAAATTTGCATTACTTTTTTGTAATAAACATTGAAATTTATTTTTTTTTAATATAAGATGATACTTACTATTTATAATTTATAGGAGAAGGTATTTAGTATGAGATTAAAAAAATTTTATATTTATATATTCGTTTTCTTTTTAAGTTTTTCTTTTATTTTTTCTAATTCTACTAGTTTTTCTACTAATGAATCACAACCTACCGTTAATGCTCCTGTTTGTTTGTTAATGGAGGCAAATACTGGAAAGATTTTATATGAAAAAAATGCTTATGAAAAAAGATACCCTGCAAGTACTACTAAGATTATGACTGCTATTTTAGCTTTAGAAAATTGTGATTTAAATGAGGTTGCTAGTGTTAGTAATAATGCTATTTTTTCAGTTCCTCTAGGTTATACTAATGCAAATTTGCAGGTTGATGAAAAATTAACTATTGAACAGCTCTTAAATGTTCTTTTAATACCTTCTGCCAATGATGCTGCCAATGTTATTGCAGAGTATATTGCAGGTTCTGAGGAAAGTTTTGCTAGTATGATGAATACAAAGGCTCTTGAAATTGGTTGTAAAAATACTCATTTTGTAAATGCTAATGGTGTTCATGATGAAAATCATTATTCTACTGCATATGATTTGGCTTTAATAGGACAATATGCAATGAAAAATGATACTTTTCGTAATTTAGTATTAAAAACTAGATATACTCTACCTATTACTAATAAGTATGATAAGGAAGACCGTATATTTATTAATACTAATAAATTAGTAAATCCTAAAAGTAGTCAATATTATTCTTTTTCAACAGGAATTAAAACTGGTTATACAGATTCTGCTAAAAACTGTATTGTAGCAAGTGCTAAAAAAGATAATATGGAACTTATTTGTGTTGTTTTAGGCGCAGATAATGATATTTCTACTAATACAAATAAATTTGCAGATTGTATTTGTTTATTTAATTATGGATTTAATAATTATACTTATAAGAATCTTGCATCTAAAGATAATGTATATAAAGTAATTACTCCTAAAAATGCTTCTAGTAAGACAAAAAATTTAAATTTACTATACGAAAATAGTATTGATGTTATTATAAAACAATCTGATTTAAATGAGGTTTTTTCTCCAGAAGTGGAGTTAGATAATATAAAAGCACCTATTGAAAAGGGAAGTGTAGTTGGTAAGTTATCTTATACTATTGATGGTATTAACTATACTACAAATTTAATTGCTGGTCAAGATATTTTTTCTAGTTCTATTTTTAGCATTGTTTTTAAAATTTTAGTAATTATTACTATATTATACTTGTTAAAGACTATTTTTATAGGCAAAAATAAAAAAAAGAAAAGGAAAAAGAAAAATAATAAGAAGAAAAAACAGTCTTCTAAAGACCGTTTTTCTCCATATCGTTTTGATTATTAATGTTTTTATACTTGCAAACTTTGTTGTAAATATTTTGTGTAATTTAAAAATATTTCTTGTATATAATTCCATATTTGTTTTTTGGGAATTTCTTCTTTTATTTGTATATTACGACTTAATATTACTTCATCTTTTATTTTTGCTTGTATTGTTCCAATAATTTGATTTTTTAAAATTGGTGCTTCTATTTCTTGTTGAAAATTCAATGTCATTTCTATATCTTTTATATCATTTTTTAAGATTGGTATAACTGTTATTTTCGTATCTGACAATATATATTCAGGTGTATTTTTACTTGTTTTATAATATTTTATTTTAGTTTGTTCGTTAGTTTTCCATTTTTCAAATTCTTCTTCTATTTTTTTATTAACATCAATATAATCATATGTTTTAAACGCATATTCTATTAGTTTTACACTATCTCCGTGTTCTTATTTTTTTTGTATCTGACCCTAATACTACACAAATTATTTGATGTCCATTTCTTGTAGTTGATGTTACAAGGCATCTTCCAGCTCCATTTGTAAATCCTGTTTTTATTCCATCTACTCCATTTAGATTTCCTAATAATTCATTTGTATTTGATAATGATTTTGTATGCCCATTAATATTAATTTCATATGTCTTAGTAGATACAATTTTAGCAAATGTTTTATTTTTTAAAGCATAATCTGTAATTATTGCTAGTTCATATGCTGTTGTATAATGGTCTTTTTCATCTAGTCCATGTGGTGTTATAAAGTTTGTGTTTGTTAATCCAAGTTCTTGTGTTTTTTTATTCATCAATTTGCTAAATCCTTCTATGCTTCCACCTACATGTTCTGCAAGAGCTACTGCTGCATCATTTCCGAGAAGGTAGCATTAATCCATATAATAAGTCATTTACACTTATTTTATCATTTGACTTTAGTCCAACTCTTGAGCCTCCTGTTGATGCTGCTTTTTTTGATACTTCTACTATGTCTTTTAAATTAGCATTTTCTAAAACAATAATTGCTGTCATTATTTTAGTAGTAGATGCCATGGGTCTTTTAGAATATGCATTTTTTTCAAATAGTATTTTTTGAGATGTTCTATCATATATAATACAAGCTCTTGAATTTATTTTAGGAGTACTTTCTACATTTGTAGATGCATCTATAATTTCTTGTATTAGATTAATTTCTTCTTCATCTATATCATCTGCAAATACTCTTATGGGAATATTAATAAATAATATTATTATTAATATTGTTGTTATTAACTTTTTCATAAAAATCACCATTTCCATTATATTTTGGAAATGGTGATTTTATAACCTTTTATACATTAAATGATAATTCAAAATCTGTACCTTGCTTTAGATTTACAATGAATTTCTTGTCTTGTACTATATTATTTTGATTTTTCATTGTTACTGTCACTATAAAAAGATTATCTTCATTAGTTACACTATAATTATTTATATTTTCATCTTTGAAAAACTGTTTTACATAGTTTTCAAATTCTGTTTGTGTTTTAAAATAATTTTGTTTAAATTGCTCAGCTAAAAATGAATAAGCTAATCTATAGTTTGAATCTCTAATTGCTCTTATAAATTTTTGAACATCAAATACTGCTTTTTCTTTATCTGTTTTTGATTTATATGCCTCATCTACTTGCGATATATTTACAGAATATTCATCTAACATAAAAGTAAAATCTCCAACAGAATATTCATTAATAATATAGTAATTATCATTTTCATCTATACATATATATTGTTTATAATCTTCATATTCACTTATTTTATATTTTGCTAATTTCATTGTATAAAATTTTGTAATATTGGCATTTAAGTATTTTTTATATTCTTCTAATGTAGCAAAATTATTCTGTCTATATTTATTATCTAATTTTTGATATGATGATTCTACATCATATACTATATTGTCTTTTATTTGATTAATATAATCTACTATTACCGTTTGATTAGAAATGTTTTCAAATTCAAATGTATTATATTGTTTATCCTCTATTTTTGAACTATTTAAAAAATTGAAATCTTCTTCCTTTTGTATTTTTATTTTTTTATCTAATATATATTCATTTGGAATTATAGAAAAAATATCATTTCTTTTATCTAATCTTATAATTGCACTATAATTTTGTACTTCTAAATTTCCCTTATTTATTAAACGACCAGTTATAAAATATTCATATATATTATAATCTTTTTGTTTTACATACATTTTATTTGTATAAAAAACTGGATTGTCCATATAATCTATTTTTTCAAAAATATTATCCTTTGTTATACTATATTCTCGTACATACAATTCATCTAATAAACTATATACAATTTGATTTTCTTCTAACATAATATTTAATAAATATTTAGTTATACAACTATTAACAGCAAAGAATTCATTGGTATTAGTCACCAATTTTATTTTAGAATCTATTTCCATATTAATTGTATTTTCAAAATTTTCTGCTCTATCCTTTTTTATTTGTATCTTTAGTAATACTAATCCAATTGATAATATTATAATTAAAATTACTATTATACTCATTATTATCATTATTTTTTTCATATCAAAATTATCCTTTTATATTTTTTAATTTGGTCTTAATCCAAATAAGAATGTTCCACTATTTATAGAAGTTCCACTACTAGATGGTGCAGGAGTTCTAATTGATGAATTACCTCCACAATTATAGTATTGGTTACCTCCTGCATATATTTGAACATGTCCAGAAAACACCATAATATCACCTGCTTGTAAATTATCTCTACTAATTTTTTGCCAGTTCATTGGATTACTTGCAAAATATGAAGAGTTCTTTTGGTCTCCAGCAAATTGTGAATAACCACTTTCATATAATACCCATGATACAAAAGAACTACAATCTATAGTTTTTCTAGAAGATGAATTAATTGGGATATTTACTCCCGCTTGTTCATATATAAAATTATTAGTTCTTACATAATCATGACATTCTTTTGCCTTTTGTAAAATTAATCCTGCATTTGGATTTGAACTTGTTTGATTTCCATAAGAATTTGTATTAGCATAATATCCCTCATGAAATAATCTCCACTCAGCTTCTCTTCTTGTTTTTAATCCAGGCATATATTTCCCTTTACTAGTTACTGGATTTTTCAAAAAATTATCATATAGCGCTTGTGTGTTTCCATATTGTTTATATGCTGTTACAAATCCTTTCATTCCTCCTGGTCCACAGTTATAATATCTACTTGTTAATGCATCAATTTGATAATCTGCTAAATTTAGTCCAGCAGTTATCTTAATAACATTTGATCTAAATTCTTCTATAATTTCGTCTTCAATACTATCTACTATAGCTTTATCTACTAAATCACCTATTTTTAAAATTCTTGGATTAATACCTCTTGCTAAAAATCTCCCTGTATGTGCACTAATATTAATTCCCCAACCTACTGTGGGAGTTCCTGCACCATCATCAAATACAACATATTTCCCATTAGATTCTTTAGGTTTACCTTCAAAATAATGTATAAATTCTTTTACTGTAGAAGCACCTATTGTTATATCCATTTCTATAAATTCATTAGGATTAAATACTTTTAATAAGTCTGAATCAAAAAATTGATTAGAATTTTGCAATTCTTGTCTTGAATTATAAAAATCAATTATTTCCCTCATCATTTCTGCATGAATTTGTGTTTTTACATTTTCTTCTAAATGCCCATAAAATTCTTCTTCTGCTGATAATATGTTCATAATTGGTCTATCTTTATGTTCTTCATTTTCTATATTATAATTTACTACATTTCCATTTGGATTGTATGATGCTCCTTTTACATATGTACCTGTATCATTTTTCCATAATCCTAAAAATTCATCTGGATGAAGCTTAGTTATACTATCTGCTGCTTTTTTCCAATTTGTTGAATCTATTGTTTCTTTTGTATACTCCATCTTGTCTGTGTACCAACTAGCAGATTCTACATCATCCCCTGGATCTTCTTGGCTATATGGTCCTGTTTTTGTATCTACTGTTACTTCTCCTATTTTTTCTTCTGCCTCATATTGTGTTATTTGATCAATAAGCCATGTTTTTGCTTTTGTAACATTTGCTAGTATTGGTGCTTCTTCTGTAGTTGTTACTGTTGTAGTTTCTACAATATGCTCATCTGTACGCCAAGGTACATCTCTTCCTGTTTGTTCAGATGGAATACTTGAATTTGGATTTCCTTCTATATGATTAACTCCTTTTGCATGTTGGTCATATTCAACTGTATATACATTTGTTGTTACTGATGTTGAATCAAAAATAGTAAAGTCAATTTGACTACTATTTGTAACTAAATCTGATACAGCTTCAACATATTTTGAACTATATGTCATGGTTTGTAATACCATTAAAAATTCAAAAGGCATTGTGTATTGTGATATTAGTGTACGGTATGGTATAGATACTGGTATAATATTATAATCCCTATTAGTATTACTTTCTGCAACTGAGCCATTTATGGTTTTTACATATTGATTAATTTGTTCATATGGTTTTGCAACCCATAAATTCCAAGTTTCATCTAATGAAAAGAAATTTAATATATTAGGATCTTTATTTTCTACCATTTCATTAAATGCTTCTATTCCTATGTATTTTAAATTTTGTGCTTGTCCATTTGCTTCTACTTGTCTTTTTATTTTTATAATACCTTGTGCTTCTTTATCGCTTCCTTCTATATATGGAAGTTCACTTGAAAGTGTTGCTGTCATTAAATTGTATAAATGGTTTGCTGCTTCTGAATTATAAAATTCTTCATCACTAAATTCTTCTCCATTTAAGGAAAATGCATCTTTTCCAAGTCCTAAGCTGTCAAAATCAATATCTCCTGATTTAAAAGCATCCTTTAGTGCTACTAAAATTTCCTGTTTATTAAAATGTACCCCTGTTTCATCTATAATGCAATATTGGTTAAGTATATCTGCTGCTTCCTCAGAAACAGATTCATTTATATATATATTTAAATAATAATCTGCTGATGGAAGGAAAACTGTTATGAAGAAGATAATAACTCCTATCCATGGTAATATAGCACTTAATATAGATATTATTCCTACAGATACTTTAGCCCATAACGCTTTAGCTCCTTCTTTTGCTAATTCTCCTAAAACTCTAGCACTATTTTGAGATATTTGTTTTCCCATATTCAGTGCTTGATTTCCAATTTGCTTTCCTATATCACTATTTTGTTGTTGTTCATTTTGATTATCTTCATTCATATACAAGTTCACCTCCTTTTAGTTTGTCTTTTTTATTTTATATTTCTATTTCTATTTTTAATTTATTTTGATATTGTTCTTTATTTTCTACGTTCTTATATTGTTCATAATTTAAAATAATATCTTCAAATATAACTTTAGTCATTCTAATTTGATTTGAATATATTTTATTGTATTTTATGCTAAGTGTTTTAATATTTCCTTTATTAATAAGTAATCTTGCATCTTCTAATTCATAATAATATGAATTATATTTTCTGTCATTTTCTCCTAGTAAGTACATGGTATTACCATTTTTCTTTGTATCAATACAAACTGTGTTGTTAGTATAATTTTCTATTTTAAAATTATATTTTTCATAATCTGTATATACATCTTTACTAAGTACTGTTATTTTTATATCATTTTTTTGAATTTGCTGGTTTATATCTTCTCTTTTTATATATCCTTTAATATTTAGTCTATATTCATTATTTTTATATATAATTGTATAATAGTCCTCAATTGCATTTTGTATCGAACTTGCATCTCCTGTTTGTAGAATATCTTCTATAATTCTAATTTTATATGTATCATATTGTTTTGAAATCCAATTTTTAAGTGTATATGTTTTTTTAGTTTTGAAAATCACATCAACATAGTCTTTTTGGAAGTTTTGAATGTTATTAGAAAATATTTGCTCTTTGCATTCTTCTGTTAATAAGTTATATGCTTCTTGTATTTTTTGGTTATTACAATGTGATATAAACTGATTAATAATTGTATTATTAATTTGTTGATTTTCAGGTGATACTTCTTTTCCTATTATAACTGGAGTTTCTTGTTTGTTATTATTTATCTCATTTGTTATAGTGTTATTTTGTGTTTCACTTTTTTGTAATTGTTGCTTTGCATATTGATTCATTATTTGTATAATACCAAATAGGAGGATAATTGCGACTATAACTCCTAGTATCTTATATCTATTATAATATAACGCTCTTCTTAAGTTACTATTTTTTATAATCATTTCTATTATCCTCCTGTTTTTTTATATTAAGTTATTGACCTAAAGTCTTCATATCCTTTAAATACTCTTCGTGCTACTGCTTTTCTATTTTTTTCTGGTACATATGTTAAAGATGCTTCTATACGTTCTAATTCTTTTTGTTTTGCTTCTTTATTATAAAAGGCTCTTGTGTCAATTGCGCCTTTTGTTTGAGCAATATTTTGTACATTTTCTCTTATTTCTTTATCTGATAATTTATCTTTATAGTCTTGCTGTTTATATCTATCTTCTAATAATATTCCTTGTTTAATTGTTTTTTCATCTGTGATACCTGCTTCTCTATAAGATTGTACAGCTTCTCTAATTTCTTTTTGTGTATACTGGCTTCCATCTATTTTCTTTTTTCCTTTAAAGTTATCATCAAAATAGTCATCAAATGAACCGTTTCTAAAGTATGCTTTATCTGCCCTTTTATTTTGTGCTTCTCTAACACTTCCATATTTTGCTCTATCAAATTCTCTTTTTGCACTTTTTTCAGGTATTACTTGTCCTAATGTTTGTTCAAATACATTTCCACCAAGTGCCATTCCTCCTGCAAATGCTGTTCCTGCCATTGCCATTGCTTTTTCTCCATCTCCTAATGTTGCCCCAATAACACCTGCTGTTGCTCCCAGTGCTACTCCTAGTGCTACTCTTGGAACTGCTTTTATAGTTCCTCTTGCTGCTGAATATGCAAGTGCTTTACCACCTGCTGCAACTCCTGCAATATTCCTTTTTGCTATTGATTTTAATTTAGCTCCTATTTCTTGTTTTTTATCTATTGCATCTGCTTGATTTTTTGTATTTTTAATAGATTGTGTAGTTTCATTTGGTATTGGACTTCCTGAATTGTTTGGCTCTTTTGGAGGATCTATAAATTCTCCATTTTGTATTTTATCATTAATTTCTTTTATTTCTTCATTATCATCTGTATATCCTTGATTATATAATTCTGCTCTTTGTTGTTCTAATTCTTCTAAAGTTTGTTGCTGTTGCTGTTGTTGTTCTTCTTGTTGTTGCTGTTGGTTATTTGCATCTAATGTATTTGTTGCCATATCTATAGCTTCATCTGTAGCATTTTGTACTGTATTATTTGAATTGTCATCTGAATTATTGTTTGAATTATTGTTTTCAATTCCAAAAGGATCTTCAATTCCCAAAGAATCTTCTCTATTAAAAGAGTCTAGGTCTTTGTTTGCTCCTTTATCTTTACCCTTTCTTTCCATTTTATCATCTGTTCTTATTTTACCATTTCCGCCACCTTTATCTTTTCCTCCTTTAGCAAACATTCCAACACCCCTTGCTGCAAGAGTAGATACTCCAGCTGCTCCTGCAAGAGAACCAAGTGTTCCTCCTGGAGCTTTATTAAATCCAAACATTTGCTTTAATAATTTTTCTCCTGCAATTATAAATCCTAAACATACAATTGCATATAATGGATTATATACTGCAAGTTCAGTAGCAGAACCTAATAATACTATGTATAATATTAAATGTAATGGCTGAATTAATGCATTAAATGTAAATTCTTTTATCCACATATCAAAAGCTTGTGCTTTTGAATCTCCAACTTTATCAATTGGATATGTAACAGATACAAGTGGAGCCATTAGTGTTAAAAATGCCATATTAACAACTCTTTTTAAATAAACCCAAGTAAAACGGAAATTGTATATAATTAACATTAAATACAAAAAGAAAAATGCTAATTTATCTGTCAAATCTACACATTGAATCATTAATCTAACATAACTCATTAAATTAGTTCCAAAATTTGAAATATTTGTATTTTTTGTTAATTCTACTGTAAATGTACTGTTTGGTTCACTTGCAATTAATGCTGTTACTGTTTCTGACATAGTTAATGCAAAAGACATAATATAATGCATAACAAATAGTAAACACATTGCTACAACCCAATCCATTAACATTTTTTTATATTTTGCTTTATCTGCTGCAATACCTGTTAAAAGAATTCTAATTCCTAAATATACTAATACAGACATTAATGCAA
Organism: uncultured Clostridium sp.; assembly: GCA_947363765.1. Taxonomy (GTDB): domain Bacteria; phylum Bacillota; class Clostridia; order TANB77; family CAG-508; genus RGIG8482. The sequence continues at coordinate 16,186 of CANAQC010000013.1, forward strand.
CAATTGCTACTGCTCTAATTGCTGTATACCAACTTGCAATTGTTGGACGTAGTTTCATTGCAATATTCATTTTTTGATCTTGTTCATCATTTCCTGTTTTTACAGATGGATTAATAAAGTTAATATCTAGTCCTGGTACTTGATTTGCAAAAATTGCTTCTGGTGTATAAGTAATAACAGGTATATTTATGGCATCTAATCCAAAAAATGAACCATCTAGTTTTTGTTCTACTTGTATTTTTTTATTTGGTAAGTTATCCCTGTTTATTGCTGAACTGTTTATTGATTTCATGTAATCTGCTGTTTCTCCTAACATAGTCCATTCTAACATATGTTGACATCCATCTAAAATAGCTGTAAAAAATGTAATAATTGGACTCATTAATTTTCCGCCTACATCAGCTTGAACAGGTATAGGTATAGAAAAATTCATTAATACCACTATAATTATTGCAATTAATATCTTTTGTATAAATCCTTTATTTGTGAAGTTTTTCATATTTACCCCTTCTTATCATTTTACTGTACTGCTTGTTTTTTCTTCATATTTACAAGATTATTTAAGTTTGTTTCTACAAATTCAAATTCCTTTGCTGTTGGTGTAATTTGTAATATTGCTGTATCTTGTCCTACTTTTAATAATCCTTCTCCTTTTAAGCAGGTTACTAAAAATCCTGCTTCTCCTTCAGATAGTTTGAATACTTCTTTTAAATATCCAATTTCTGATTTATCTTGTGCTAAAAATAGCTTTGTATCTGATGATGTTAATACTGCTTGTGCTTCTTGTTTTTCATAAAAGTCTTGGAATCTTTGAGAAATTATTGCAAGTGATACATTTCTTTTTCTTGCACGTCTTGCCATTGTATTTAAAAAGTCTACGGCTTCTGGATATGGAAGTAACATCCATGCTTCATCTACAAGTACTCTCTTTTTCTTTGCTTTTGTTCTATCCTCACTATTTTTCTTAACATATTTTTCCCAAATCCAAGAAAGTAAAATTTGTTGTGCAAGTGGTCTTGCAAATCTTTCTTCTAATTGTGATATATCTAAGTTGATAAATGGTGAACCATCTAATAATTCAAATGTAGATTGTCCGTCAAAATATGCCATTTGTCCTTCATATTCACGAATATATTGTTTCATTACTTTTAACAAATAACTATAATGGAATTTATAATCTGAATTATCATTTTCTTCTGCTTTTCTTTTAATTCTTTTATACCAACTACCAATTGTTGGCATTAGTTTTTTTCTTCTTGCTAACATATCTCCAGAAGTAATATTAGTAGATGCTTCATACAAACTTGAGGGATCAGATGTAATTTTAGATGCTGCATATTCTTCTGCAACTGATTCTGCTATAATTTGTTTTGTAAGTTCATTTACTTCTTTGCTTCTTGTACTTCCTCTTGCCATAGTAAGTAGGGCTTGTGTTACATCTTCTACTTTATTTTCAACATTTAATACTACTCTTTCTTTTCCTGTAATTTCATCTTTTACAATTTCTGGTTCTATATCAAATAAATTAATAACTGTTTTTGATGTTGGACTTAATATAACATTAATTCCTCCTAAAGATTCTGCAACAATTGTATATTCTCCTTCTGCATCTAGTGCTAAGCTTTCAATTCCCATTAGTACTGCAGATCTTGATATTAGTGTTTTCATTGTAACAGATTTTCCAGCACCAGATTTTGCAAAAATTACCATATTGTAATTCGTTAAAGATGGATGAAAATTGTCAAATAATATTGGTACTCCAGTTTGTTTGTTAAATCCAAGTGGTACACCTGTAGAATGTCCTACTTCTGAGGTTGTAAATGGAAATACTGTTCCCATAGAACGACGGTCAAATGTATGTACTTTTTTTATTTTATTATCCATTAATGGTAAATTACTTTTAAATGCTTCTTCTTGAATTCCCCATGCACTTTTTACACTAACTAATGATTTTGACATTTCTGTTGATAATAGACTTGTTAATTTGTCTAGGTCTGCTAAACTATATGCAAATACTGTAGAAACAATAGATGCTTCAAATAGTTTATTATATCCTGCTGCAATTTCATCTCTTAATTGTTCTGCTTCATAACGTTTTTGTCCTACTGTACTTTGTCTATTTATATTTCCTCTATCTGCTGCTACAATTCTTTCTGTTTCTAACTGATTTATAACTCTATTTAATTCATTTTGTGATTTTGCTTCTGGTACTGGGTTTATATATATTGATGTGTTTGTATCTCCAAATAAGTATAAATCTCTAAATAACTCTGGGAAAATTGCCATTCTTGGAAGTGTTGATACAAAAAAGCTTCTTGCATATCGTTTTGTATTAGAGATAATTTCTAAATGGTCAATATTTGATGCATCAATTCCAGAAGGTGCAATCAATTCTTTTATTGTCTTTTTTCTTAATATATTATAGTCTTGCTCTTTGTTATTATTTTGTAGTGGTTGATTTTTTTCTTCTAGTTCTCTTTTTTGGTTCTTCTTCCACATCTTTATTACCTCCTTTTTCTTTTGTTTCTTCTTCAATTAGCTCAATTGCTGTATTTGTAGTTTCTCTTCCTAAATATGCTGCATTTTGTTTTAAAATCATTTCTGCTCTTTGTCTTATTAATTCTTCAAATCTTTGTTGCTTTTGGTCAATTTTTTGTTGTTTTGGACTTCTTGCTTGTATTACTTTTTCATTAACCATTGCTAAGGCTTTTCTTTCTATTTCTTCATCTAATGCTTTCATGGTTTTGTCTAATACATCTGGTGCTGTTGTATATAATTCTTCATATCCTGAACGTATTGCACGATCTATGCTAAATACTTCTGCTTCATCACGGTTATATGCTATATATAATAGGTCTGCAAGTTGATTTGAGTTTAAAATTTTCCCTCCTACTTCACATGCTGCAAGTGTTCTAATAATTGATTGTGCTTTTGTGTATAATTCTTGAAAAGCTAAATTTCTTATTTCTTCTTTGTCAAATGAGCCTTCACCTATTTCTTCTGAATAATACGGAATAATTATGTAATATTTTCTGTTTAATACATTTTTGTTTAAACTCATTCTTTGTGTATTTGCAATAATGTCTTTTCCATATTCATAAAGATTAGTTTGTTTTGTTACATCATAAAATTGTTTATTTAATTGTTCTTTTGTGTATTGTCCAGATTGTAAATTTTTTAAATATGTGTTTTTCTTTTTTTCTAGTTCAATACCTATTTCTTCTACCTTTTTTTGATAGTTTTCTATACTATCATTTAAGTTTACTGTCCTTGTTTGAACATAAATTTGAATTGGATGTCTTAGAGTATTTAAAAATTGTAAAAAGCCTTCTTCTACAGATATTTTTTCTGTTTCTGACATTAAGTCATAGTTAATTCCTTGGCATTCTACTACCATTAAATATCTTCCTCCATTTTTTTGGATAATCATATTGTCTTCTATTTTTTCAAATTCTAGGAATTTAAAAATAGATTCTTTAGTATATTCTTTTGCAATTTTTCTTGCATCACTTTTATTTTCTGTATCATTTTGCATTTCTTGTTCTTTTTGCCTTTTTTTCTTTTTTAAGAATACCGCCATTAATATGCAAAAAAGCACAATTAATACAATAACCATAAATATTAATACCATTGTTAGAATATTTGTTAATTGGTCTGCACTATTCATCTTTTGTTTCCTCCTCACCATCATATAAATAAATTTTATTCTTTTTTGCTCTAAATTTTATTGCTCTTATTATAACATCATCTATGTTTTCGCCACCTACTTTTTTCGTAAATTTAAATGCTCCTATATCTGGTACTTTAAACATTCCTATACAATAACCTATAAATGCAAAAATAGCAATTACTATCATTCCTATCATTTGCATATTACATGATGCTAATATAAAATAAAATATTGTTCCAATAAATGCTCCTATAACCGAATAAATCATAGATTTTCCTGTAAATATAAATAAAATTCTTCCTTCGTCTTTTACATTTCTGGGTATATTATATGGTCCCATAATTTCCTCCTTAAAAGGTATATTATTAACTATTATCATTATATCAAAAAATCTAGTAAATTGTAATATTTTATCATAAAATTTTGTATTTTTAATATATTTGTAATATGGTTGAAATACTATATAGGTTTGTCTAAATTAAAAGTTAACTTTTTTATAATTAATTATATATGTAGTTCATCTTTCATGGTGGAAAAACTTTTAATTTGTATTACAAATTTTTTATATAATAAAAAAAGCTAGGGACAATTCCCTAACTTAATATTTATTAATCTTTTACGCACCTGTACCTGGATCTCCTCCAGCACCACCTAATGCTGTTGCCATATCATATACTATTCCTGTTACTGCAGATGCTGCAAATATTAATACAGCTCCTACTAAATATGGTATCATAGATTTCTTGTAATCTGCTTTTTCCTCAGCACTACCAACCATATATTTAATACCAAGTATTAATAGTATTACAACTGCTACAAGTACGCCTACTGTTCTTACAACAGCAACTATTTGTCTTCCGAAATTTGTAACATTAGCTGTATTATTAAATGTTCCACCTTCAAAATCTGATGGTTTTATAGCAGCTGCAAATGATGCTACTCCAATCATTACAATTGTTAATATAATACATAGTGCTACAATTATTTTGTTTGTTTTTTTCATGGTTTTCCTCCTTATTTATTTCTTTATTTTAATTTACTCATTTATTTTTATTTTTGAGTTAATATTAAAGACAAGTACATAAAATCTCCCTATATTATATATTATAACTGTTTTTTCTTCATTTGTCTATAGTTTATATAAAATATTATAAGAAAAATGCTCCTGTAACTATATCATAAATAATTCCAACAATTTGTGGAATCGCAAATATCATAATTGCTCCAATTAAATATGGTATCATTGTTTCTTTATAACTTGCTTTATCTTCTATACTTGCTATCATATACCTAAATCCTATTATCATAATTATAAATACCATTGCAAAAGTTCCTATATATTGAAATATTTGTATTATTGTTCCGCCTATTTTTGTAAATTCTGTATTATTTGATTCTATATTTTTATCTGGTTTATATACATCTGGTGCATATATTGGATTTGTAAAGGCTTCACTATAATTTATTGGAAAAATCATAATTATTGTTATAGCAATTAGTATTAATGCTAATATTTTGTATGTATTTTTTATCATTTATATCACCTACTAATTTTTTTATTATTTATCTTCATATTAGTTCTATTGGCTGTAATAATATAATTAATAATTTCCAAATTCCAAATGCTCCAAATATAACTACACATCCTACTATATATGGTATTAATGCTTCTTTTACTTTTGCTTTATCATCTGCTGAACCAGACATGAATTTAATTCCTAAATATACTCCTATTGCTATTGTAGCAAACATTCCTATTGATAATAATACATTATATAATGTAGTAGAAGCTTGTTGTACTTTATCTTGCTTAATTGTTTCCTCTGTTCCTGATTGTATAAATAAATTACCTTCTTTTATTATTTCATCTGGAGTATGTTTTGTTGATAAACTACCTGGTTTTGCTAGTACTCCTGTTAAAGGAGAGTCTTCCCAATTTGTGTCTGTATTATTGTCTTGTGGTGAGTCTGTCATCGAATTATTTGTACCATTGTTATTATTTACATGATCTCTCCAATCTGCAAAATTATTATCCATATATTGAATTCTATCTCGTAAATTTGAATTTTGATTTAATCCTCTATCTACATCTCTAACTAACTTCGAATAATCATTAAAATCTGCTTTTCCATCTGTATTGTACCATTGTTGTAATGTTTCTTCTGGTACTTGATTTAACACACCTTGTATATATCCTAAGCTACTTTCTTGTTTTCCTAAGGCATTTAACTCTAATGTTCCCTCTTTTACATATGCTTTTAATTTTTCTTCTAGTTTCTCTCTTGTATCAATTTTTTCATTTCCTGTAACATAATTTGGTGTTCCTGTACTAGGATTCCCTGTATTGTATACTGGTGGTTTTGTTTGTTGTCCAGAATTACTAGAATTACCAGAATTGCTTACTCCTCCTGATTGCCCATAGCCTGCATTCATTGCTATACTCATTTTAGTATTTGTTTTTAATTGTTTGGTTTGTGTTGTGTTATTGCTTTTATTATAATTGAATTGAGTACTACTTGCAAATACATTTATAGTCATTATATTTATTAATAAAATTATCATAAAAATTACACATAGTTTTTTATACATTAACATCAATTCCTCTCATATTTGAAATTTTTTAAGTGTAAATCTTCATATTTTATTATACATTATTTTTCCTTTTTGTTCAACATTTGACAAATTATTCTTAAAAACTACATAATTTTGTAATATATGTGTAATAAAAAAAGCATTTATATAGATATTTATCTTATCTAATATAATTGCTTTTTTATTTATTCCTTTTTCTTCTGTTCTTCTTCGTAGTATTTAGCGATTAATTCATCTAACTCTACACTTAACTTATATATTTTACTGTATTCCTCATTATTTTCTATACTTTTGTTTAATTCATCACGTTTTTTACATATTTCATCATTTAGCATGACATCTCTCTCCTTTTTATGTACTTTTTTCTTTTGTATATCTTAAAAATACCATATTTTTACATTATCGTCAACAAATATACTCTATTTTTAATTAAAATCGTACGACTCCTTTTGATTTTAATTTTTCTAATTTTTGATTTTTTTTTGTTTTTATATGTTTTTAGACATAATATTACACAAATTGTTGTTTAAATAATATTATATTTATGCCAATTTTTGTATAAATTTTAATATATTTTGTCTTTTTTATTATATAAATAAAATTAAAAGCAAGCACCTTTCGGCACTTACTCTTTTTGGCGGTTATATAAATATACAATGACCGCAGACCCAATTATGACACTAATTACTATTATGCCAAAGCCTTTTAAATCTCCTCCTGCTTCTATCAAAGATGCTAATATTGAAGCTGTTATCAAAAATGTAAAAATGTATAATATTATCTTCATGCGTGTCCTCCTAAAGCATAATGCTTTTTGTTTTTATGGGTTACATAATTTTATAACTATATTATACACTATTTTTTATTACTTTTCAACTTATACATATAAATAATTGCTATAACAAGTATTATAATTGATAATATTTGTGATATTCGTATATTTCCTAACATTAAACTATCTGTTCTTAGTCCTTCAATAATACATCGTATAAATGAATATAATATTAAATACCATAATGAAATTTGTCCGCTATATTTTCTGTTTTTTGAAAGTTTTACTAATATTAAAAAAATTACTAAATCTAAAATAGATTCATATAAAAAGGTAGGATGTACATATTGTACTTGTTCACTTAATTTTATTCCCATTTTCCATGGTAAATTTGTAAGTTTACCATATGCTTCTACATTTATAAAGTTTCCCCATCTACCTATTGCTTGTCCGAAGAGGTAGACATATTACTATATAGTCTAATAAGTCTGTAAATTTTATATTTCTTTTTTTACAAAATATATATGAAGTTATAACCGCTCCTATTATTCCTCCATATATTGCGAGTCCACCATCTTTTATATTTATTATTTTTTCGAATGTTTTATAATAATCTAATTTAAATATTACATAATATATTCTAGCACATAAAAAGCTAATTGGTATTAATATTAATGCTAAATCTATAATGTCTTCATAATTAATACCATATTTTTTGTCATTTTTATAGTATATATATATTGCAATTATTATGCTAAGTACTATTAAGATTGCATACCAATATACTGAAATTCCAAAAATGGTGAATGCTATAGGATTTATTTTTAATGTAATATTTAATAATGGAATAATTATTTCTTTCATTTTATTTTCCTTTTACTATTGATATTACCATTTTATTTAAATCAAATACTTCATTTAGTATCTTATTTGTATATTCTATATCTAATTCATTAATTTTATCTATATAATCAAAACTATTAATTTCTTTAAAGTAGTCAGATAAGAACATTCTAGCAATGTTTCCTACATCATCATATTGTGTTACATAGTCTCCATATACCTTTTTTTTGATTCTTTCAAAATGATTAGAGTCTAGCCCTTCTTTTTTATAGTTTGTAATTTGTGTTTTTAGCATTTCTGCAATTTTTTGTGGATTTTTAGATTTCCCTGTAATTAGAACATGTGCATATTGTTTTGTAAATTCATATTCAAATGATGGTCCAGAAATAATATCTCCTGATTTATATAGTTCTTGATATGCTTCTGAACTTTTTCCTAACAACATATATAATATTATTTCTATTGCAATATGTTTTTTTACAATATCTATATCACTTTGTATTTTATCTTTAAATCCTATTACAAAAACTGGCATGTTCACTTCCATAGTAACTGTTTTGTCGCTTTTTACAATTTCTTCTTGCTCTTTTTCATATATTCTTTGTACTTGTTTTTGGTTACTTGTTTTTGTGATTCTTTTTTTTATTTCTTCTAAAATGCTTTTTGGTTCAAAGTCTCCACAAACTACTAATAACATATTAGATAAATCATAAAAATTATTATAAGATTTATATAATATTTCTTTGTTTATTTTAGAAATAGATTCTATACTCCCTGCAATGTCAATATTTGTTGGAGTTTTATCATACATTATTCTCATTGCATTCATATATACTTGCCATTCTGGATCGTCTTCATACATATTAATTTCTTGAGATATAATGCCTTTTTCTTTTTCTACATTTTCATCTGTAAAATATGGATTTTGCACATAATTCATAAATTCGTCTAATGCTTCATAAAAGTTGTTTGTTGCTTCAAATAAATATGCTGTATGATTATAAGTAGTATATGCATTTGCTTCTACTCCTAAGCTACTTAATGCATCTAAACTATTTGTTCCATTTTCTTGTTCAAATAGTTTATGTTCTAAAAAGTGTGCAACTCCATCTGGAATTTTTATTTCTTCTTTATCTTGTTCTATTAAAAAGTGGTTATCTATAGAACCAAATTTTGTTCCCCATATAACATATTTTTTTGACGCATCTTTTTTAGGAATAATTATAATGTTTAATCCATTGTCTAGTTTTTGTTTATAGATTTCTTCTTTTACTTTTAAATTTTGGATTATTTGCATATTTTTATTCCTCCTTACTTTCATTTTTTAAAAAATAAATTGTGTGTAGTTTTACACTTTTTGCTATTTTTACTACTTGTTCTTTTGTAATATTTTCAATTATTTTTTTATATTCCTCTGGTGATACTAACATACCTGATAGTTCTTGTCCAAAATAGTAACTTATTTGGGTGTCTTGTTCATCTTTTATAAAGTCAATTGTTGATATTATCATTGATTTTGTATTTTCTAATTCTTCTTTTGTAAATTCACCATTTTTCATATCTTCTAATTGTTTTTTTATTATTTCTAGTGCCTTTTTCTCGTTTTGTATTTCAATTCCACAACGTATAAATATATTATTTTTTTGTCTTACATAATTAGATCCTGCAGTATATGCAAGGCTTGCTTTTTCTCTTACATTTTGAAATAGTTTTGAGTTTGCTCCTCCTCCTAATATTGCATTATATACAAGTGTTGTATATTTATCTATTGGTGTTTGTTCTTTTATTTTTAATCCCATTACTAATTTTCCTTGTGTAATATTTAAGTTTTCATATACTATATTTGGTTGTTCTAATTCTTGTGCTTCTATATTATTATTAGGATTTATTTGTCTTTTATCTAATTTTTTTAATGTTTCATTTTCTTTTATAATATTTTGTATTTCATTATTTTGCACTTTTCCAGAAATGAATATATCTATTTTGACCTTTTGTAACATTTCTTCGTAATAACTATATAAATTTTGTGCATTTATTTTTTCTAAGTCTTCTATATACCCATATTTATATAGTCCATATGGTTTATTTTTATACATTTCCTCTATACAACGGTTTAAGGCATATATATCTTTATTGTCTTTTTTGCTTTGTATTATTTGTGTTAAGTTTTCTTTTTCTACTGTAACATATTCTTCTTTAAAGCTTTTATTTTCTACAAATGGATTAAATGCTATATCTATTAATACATCTATTGCTTGTTTTAAAATTTCTTCTTTTTTAGGTAAATATTCTTCATTTATTGTTTCTAAATAGAATTTTAACACATGGTTGTCTCCCATTTTTTCTATTCCACAGTCAAAAGATGCTCCATACATTTCTTCTAGTGCAATGCTAATTTGTTTTGCAGTTTGATATTTTTTACTACCTCTTCTTAGTATTGCTGATATTAATGCTTCTTTTGTTACATTTTCTTTTTGTAATGGTAATGTAAAAAATATAGATATTAAATTTGTTTTAAATTTGTTTGATTGTATTATATGAAGGTTTATTCCTTCTTTTATTTCATTTTTTTGATAATTCATATTGTCTCCTTTCTTGTTTTTTGTTTGTCTTTATTTAGTATAATATATTTTGGTAATATTATACAATAGTTTTTACATATTTTGTGTTAATTATAACTTATATGTTCTTGTCCAAATTTAAAAATGTACAAAATAGTATGAATATAGTAACATAATATTGGAAATTTTATTTTTTGGTTTCAAAAATAAGAGTATAACATCTATTTAAATCTATTTTATTTCTAAAAAGTGGATTCTTCATATATAATTAAAAATAGACTTAAGATTTTTTAGTTTCTTAAGTCTATTTTTTTAATCGTTATCTTCTATTGGTCCAAATAGTTCATCAAATTTTGCCTCTAATTCTTTTTGTAAGTCAATATCTAGTTCATCATCATCATCTTCTTGTGTTTGTGGCAAAGTTGGTGCTTGTTTTTCTTTTTGTGGTTCTATTTTTAGTTCTTGTATTGTTTCTTGTTTTTTATTTTCTACTTTTTCTAATGTTGGTTCATCGAATAAATCATCTAATGATTCTACTTTTAAGTTTTCTACTTGTTTTTTCTCATCTTCTTCTACATATGGATTATATGGATTATATTTTCTCCATATTCCTCTATTAGTTTCTGGAATATCGTTATGACTAATAGCTCTTGATGCTAATTTTTTTGCCATTGAAGTTTCAAAATAATAAAATTTTCTGGATTGTATTGGTTTTACACCTTTTTCAAAAATGATACATAAATCATTATCCATTCTTCTTAGTTCATCTGGTGTCATAAGTGCTCTTGCCATAACTTGGTCTGATACACTTTTACCTTGTCTCCAATTGTATTTATCTTTGTTTACTGATACACTTTCTCTTTCAATTGTTTTTTCTCCTAAGGCTTTTGAGAAGTATTCTACTGTTTTTTGTGAGTTACTTCCTAAAAATACATGTGTATCACAGTTACCAATTATTGTTTCATATGATTTTTCATATACCGCTTCTAATTGGTCTAAGTTTTGTAGTATTACACTAAAGGAAATTTTTCTACTTCTACTTGTTGATATTTTTTTATCAAAATCTGGTATTTTACCAATGTTTGCAAACTCGTCTAATATAAAGAAGGTTTGTATTGGTAATGCTCCTCCATTTTTATCTGCAAAATCATATAATTGTTGTATCATTTGTGAAAAGAATATGGTTAGTAAAAAGTCATATGCTGTATGAGTATCTGAAGATATAACATATAGAGCTGTCTTCTTTTTTGCAATTTCTTCAAAATCTATTGTATCTGTTGAGGTTAATTCTGCAATTTCTTTAGAGTCAAATTTTCCAAGTTTTGATTGTAATGATGATAAGATTGACCCATAGGTTTTTTCTGGTGCAATTTCAATGGATTTATAGTTTGTTCTTGCTGGATGATCATATGGAAGCTGATTCATAAGTTCTGTTAATAGGTTACTTCCTCCATTAGAGTTTGCAGCCCTTACAAGTTCAGCACAACTTGCTAAGTTTTGTTCCGCTTCTGGTCTTGTTGCAATTAAATAATATATAAGTGCTTTTAATAACATTTCTGCCATATCATCCCAATATGGTTCTGAACCTGCACCTGCTTCTGCTTTTTGTCCTTTTATTATAGTATTTGCAATAACATCAACATCTAGTTCGCTTGATATATGCATTAATGGATTATATCCATCACTTAGATTTGGACGTACTAAATTTAATACTTTAATTTCATATCCATGGTCTTTTAAATATCCTGCTGTTTTATCATATAATTCACCTTTTGGGTCTGTGAATATATAAGATCCTAACATTTGATAGGCATTTGGAATTGAATATGATGCACTCTTACCAGATCCTGATCCGTCCCACTACTAATACATTCACATTTCCTCTTTTATCTAATGGTAAATAATTATTTTGTGCTAATATAAGTCCTTTTCTATCACTTAATATTCTATATTGTTCCCCATTTTTTGACCAATCACTAGAACCATGTTCTATGTCTGCAAATTCATGTTTTGGTGCTGTCTTTATTAATCCTATTAGTACAAATATTGCATATAAAATACTAAATTTGAATAATGTTGATAAATATGTACCAATATGTGAACTTGTAAATGTTTTACCAATTACCATTCCTAATTTTGTAAATGATTCATATAGTCCTTGTATAAATTTGTCCATCATAAAATTCTCATTTACTGTAGCTTCTGTAATACTATAGCTAATAGGCATAACAAGTACTATGGATAAAATTACCCATAGCACTCCAAATATAATAAAATTATTTTTATTTCTTCTAACTGCTCCCTTTACTTTATAATTCATAAAGTTTCACCTCATCTTTTGTGTATGTATTATCCAATTTCTATTTCTTCTTGTTTTTCTTGTTTAGCAATAATGTCTTTAATTGATTTAATTCCGTTTGATGCCATATATTCTTTTACTACTTTTTCAGTTTCTTCTTTTGATAATTTGTTTGATGATAATATTTGTGAATATTTACTATCAATTCTTGCTACAGTTCTTCCTTCATCATCTTTAATTATTGTATTATCTCCCATTTCTACAATTACTTCATTATTTAAAAATATAGATTTAGTATCTACTGTAATTGCAGTTTTTGGTGGTATATCTATATGTTTACCTTCTAGCTTTAATGCCCCTGCATTAATTTTTTGTATACTTTCATTTGGATTTTTCATTGTTTCCTCCCTTAATCATCTGGTCTTATCTCAAATGCGAAATAAGACTTATATGGCTTTAATTTACATTTTCCTTTAATTTCATTTGTTTCTTCATCCAGATAAACAACTGGTTTTACTTCTTCTGTAGTCTCTGGGTCTATAATTGATATAGGTCTTTGTAAGTTTGGAGTATAATTAAATTCTTTATATACATTTTCTCCTTTTTCAGAGTAAATTGTATCGAATTTTACTGGCATAGGTTTTCTTGATATCCTAAGTCTGTTCTCTTCCATAATTCCAGTATTTACTACTACTTTGTCTTTTCCAAAGGATAAGATGACAAGCTGATTGCTATTTGCTGATGGCTCGTCAACAAAAAAAGTTTTCTTTTTATACTCTCCTGTTAATTCCTCCATATAATCTAATCTTTCTAACGTGTATTTGGGAGAGTCTTTTAGGTATTCTTTTTGTGTTTGATTAATTCGATAAATTACTGTGTTTACATTTTTTGGATCTGTTATGCTAAAATGCTTTCCTTGGAAAGTCTCCATAATAGTACACCCCTTTTTTTCCTTTTATCCTATGTATAGTAGTTCATTTTGTAATGTATTTTGTACATAATATTTTTGTTTATTTTTACCACTATACTTGATTATACTCTTTTTAAGGCTGATTGTCAATACATTTTCGTTTTTTGTTTTATGTTGACTGTATTTTATTTCCAGTTATATCTTTATTAATATTACTATTTTTCTATTGTAGGTACAATTTAAAATACATTGTTTAAAATATAATTATTTATAATACTCTTAGGCATAAGTTTTACCCCTTATATATGTAAATAGATGGTGTTTATAGATTTTTGTTATTTTTATGGTTATTTGCTCTTGGGTTGAATTTTGATATTTCTTTTAATTTTTCATATATTTCTTTTTCTTTTTTGGTTAATTGTTTTGGAACCATTATTTTAATTGTTACTGTTAAATCTCCTCTTCCGCCTTTTCCATCTTTATATCCTTTAGATGGTATTCTTAATTTTTCTCCACTTTCAATTCCAGCTGGTACAAAAACAGAAACTGTATCATCTATTCCTTCTATGTTTACTCTTGTTCCAAGTGCTGCTTCCCATGGCGTTAATAAAAGCGATGTATACAGGTCATATCCTACTAATTCAAATTTTCCATTTTGCTCAATTTGAATTTTAATGAATAAATCACCATTTTTTCCACCATTTTGACCTTGCTTTCCTTGTCCTATTAATCGTATTTTTTCATTATTCCTAATTCCAGCAGGAACTTTTATATTAAAAGTTTTCATACTTCCATTTACTGTTCGTAAAGAAATTTTTTTATTTAATCCATAAAATGCTTCTTCTACTGTGATAGAAATGGCAGTTTCTATATTTTCTCCTTTTACTATTGGATTTTTTTTAGTCTTTTTATTGTTATTTTGTTCTTCTTGTTTTATATTTCCAAAAAACATTTGAAAGAAATCGCTAAATATAGCATCTTTTGTACGTTTGCTTTCTTCGTAGTTTTGCTTTTTTCTTTTATTTCCAATGTGCATATTCCACATTCTATCATATCTTCTTTTTGCAACATGGTTTGATAATACACGATATGCTTCGTTAATATCTTTAAATCTTTCTTCTGCTATTTTATTTCCAACATTTACATCTGGATGATATTTTTTTGCTTGTTCACGATATGCTTGTTTTATTTCATCCATTGTTATTTTGTTTGTTTCTAATTCTAATATTTTATAATAATCTTTAAAAATCATTTCGACATCCTCCCATATATAAATGGCAAAATTATTATATCAAGATTACTATTATTTTTCAATAGGATAACATAAAAAAATTTTATTGCAATTTTATGTAAAGTATGTTAAAATAAGTTTATGTAACCTAAGTGTTTTTTTCATTACCAAGGAGGATTAGTATGGAAAATTTGGCAACTTTTACAGCTAATGATGAATGGATATGGGATTTAGAAGATAAAATCATTAATGATGGTCTCATTATTTGCCTTATTAATATACCAAAACAAAGTAATATTTTAGAGGTACAATATAAAGATACCAAAACTAAATCAGATGATTTTGGAAGTACAAGACCCATGCCAGATATTAAATGGAATATAGCATTGCGTAAAGCTGGGATAAAAGATGCTATATATTTTTCTAAGTAAGAGACTGCTTATTTAAGCAGTCTTTTTATATGTTATTTTAGTAATTTTTACAAAGTATTGGGTGATTAAAATTAAATCTACTCTTTTTTATTACGAATGTCTTTGTAGTAATATTTGACACAATTCTACTTTTATTTGAAAATTCATATTAATTATGTTATACTATGAATAACTTAAAAACATTATTTAATGAAAGGTGGATTCACATGGATGATTTTACAACATATGATTTAAAGCATATTGAATCCAAATTACTTAAGTTTGCTGATGGTCTTATTTGTAAAAAATTAATAGATGATATTAATACAGTAAAAGATGATGATGAAGATTTTGAATTATCAATTCCTTCTAATACTCCTTTAGAGACCATACATTCTAGCCATCCACCTCTTTCTGCTAAAGAGGCTTTAACTATTTTGACCTCTGTTATTGCAGAGGATGACGATTAATTTAAGTAATTTAAAAAAAGAAATGGAACATGTTTTTTTATGTTTCATTTCTTTTTTTAATAAGATATTTTTATTTCTACTTTGTTTTTATAAGATATTTGTTCTTCTAATTTAATTTGGTAATTTAATAAAATATCTACTATTTTTCCATTTTCTTTTTTTATTTCTATATTTTTTGTATATATGATAATATTTATATCTCCATATTGCGTTTTTATATTTGATTTTGTGGTTTTATTTGTTTCAAATATCATTTGTTCCTTATTTTTATTAAGTATAATTTTTTCTTGTAATATTATTATTTTATATTTTATTTTCTTATCTACAAATTCTATAATAGTTCCTTTTTCTAAATTTTTTATTTCACCTTTTGTTTTTACTATTTGCTTTTCTTCTTGTTTTTCAATAGTTTGTACTGATTTTAATTCTACATTTATTTTCATATTTTGTCTCCATTATTTTTTTATTTCTAGTTCAATCAATTTGTCTAATAGTTCTTTGTATGTTATTCCTATTTGCTCAAATAATTTAGGATACATACTAATTGTTGTAAATCCTGGCATTGTATTTATTTCATTTATATAAATTTTATTTGTCTTGTTTTCTATAAAGAAATCTACTCTTGATAGTCCTTTTCCATCTATTGCTTTAAATGCTTTTATTGCTAAATCTCGAATTTTATTTGAAGTTTCTTTATCTATATCTGCTGGAATGATGGTTTTTGAAGATTGGTTCGTATATTTTGCATCAAAACTATAGTATTCTTCTGCAGATAATATTTCTCCTATAGGTGAGGTAATTATTTCTTTATTTCCTAATACAGCACATTCTACTTCTCTACCTGATATTCCTTGTTCTATTAATATTTTAGTATCGAATTGTGAAGCATTTATAATTGCTATTTCTAGTTCTTGTTTATTGTTTGCTTTTTTTACACCAACACTAGAACCTGAGTTAGATGGTTTTACAAACATTGGGAAATTAAGATTTTCATTAACCTTTTCTATAATTTTTTCTAATTCCATTTGTTGTTCTAAAAAATCCGGATAAATATATGTATATTTATTATTTTGGGCTTTTATATATTCATATTTTGCTTGTGGAATTTTAACTTTTTCAAATATTATTTTAGTATATACTTTATCCATTCCTATACTAGATGAAAGTATTCCACATCCAACATAAGCAAGATTTATCATTTTAAATAATCCTTGTATGCTTCCATCTTCTCCTCCAAGCCCATGTAATACTGGAAATGCAATATCCATTTGTTTTAAGTATTCTATAATGTTATCAATTTTTTCTAATTGTTGTATAGTACTTTTTATTGAAACTACTTTTATCTCATTTACTGGTTTTGTATATTTATACCAATTTCCCTGTTTATCTATATATGTTGGAAAAATTTCATATTTTTCTTTATTTAATTTTTCTATTACTGATGTTCCAGATACAATAGATACATCATGTTCTGTTGATATTCCTCCAAAAATAACACATACTTTTATTTTTTCCATATGCTTCCTCCTCATTTTTATACTTTCAAAGAATCTACAATTTTATTAAAATTCATACTATTAGAAGCTTTTACTAAAATAGCATCTCCTATTTTTATTTCATTTTTTATAAATTTTATTGCTTGTTCTATATTTTCTAATTGATTAATTTTCTCTTTTTGCATTCCTTGTTTTATTGCTTGTTTTGCAATGTTTTTTGCTTCTTTACCAACAGTTATTAATAAATCAATTTTATTTTTTACAATTTCGTCTCCTACTTTTTCATGTAATGTTTTTGAATATTCTCCTAATTCTAACATATCTCCTAATATTGCAATTTTTCTTTTTTCTTTCATTTTAGAAAGTACTTGTATACTTGCTTTCATAGAATCAAAATTGGCATTATAACAGTCGTTTATAATTTTAATACCTTTTTGTTTATTTTCTATTATTTCCATCCTATTTTTTGAAAGTTTAAATTCTTTTATGCCTGTTATTATATTTTCTTTTGTGATGTTTAGACTAATTCCTACACATATTGCACATAAACTGTTGTATATAAAGTGTATACCACTTACTCCTACATTTACTTGTGTTTTACTATCATAGATATTTGTTATAAAAGTACTTTCATTAGTTTTTAAGTTAATATTTTTTGCCATTATTTTACTACTATTTTCTATTCCAAAGTCCATAATTTTGTATTCTTTGTTTTTTTGTTTCCAAATATGTAATAAGTCATTATCATTATTTATAATTACTGTTCCATTTTTTTGTAGTCCTTCTAATATTTCTAATTTGGCTTTTAAAATATTTTGTCTTGAACCAAGATTTCCAATATGTGCTGTTCCTACATTTGTAATAACACATATTGTAGGTTTTGCTATATTTGTTAGTGTTCTAATTTCTCCAAAATTATTCATTCCCATTTCGACTACTAATGCTGTATGATTTTCTAATCCTAAAACTGTTAATGGTAATCCAATATGATTGTTATAGTTTCCTTTTGTGCTTTGTACTTTATAAGATGTTTTTACAACACTTGCTATCATATCTTTTGTACTTGTTTTTCCCACACTACCAGTTATTGCAATGACTGGTATATCATATAAACTACGTTTATAACTTGCAAGTTCTTGCAAAGCTTTTATTGTATCTTTTACAAGAATAATTGTAGTATTTGGATATTTTTTACTTATTTGTTCTAATGGAATTTTAACTTCTTCTAATATGCATATTTTAGCTCCTTTTTTTAAAGCTTCTTCATAAAGTAAGTTTCCATTAAAATTATCACCTTTAATTCCTACATATGTATCACCTAAATTTATTTGTCTTGTATCTTTTGAAAAATGCTCACAAGTTTGGTCTTCATCTCCATAAATCAATTTTCCTTTGCATATTTTTATAATGTCTTTTACTTTTAATTGTTTCATGTCTTCTCCTTTATATATATTTTTATTTTTTATTTTTTATTCATTTTTTGCCAGATTAACTTATTTAACAAATTAATAGTGTCTGGATGTATTAAACTATTCTTTTTTAAGCTATATTGTATCATATATTTTGCTATATATAATACTCCTTCATCTAAATTGTTGTTACTTATTTTAACTGCTTCTTCTAAATTTATTTTTGTTCTTGTTTCATCTGTTTTATCTGCTATATATATAATTTTGTCCATTGTATTCATATTTGTATTTCCTATTGTATGGTATAAAATTGCTTGTGCCATATTATTGGTAAATCCAAATTTTTTTATAGAAATATCTGCTCCTATTTTTGAATGCCATAATTCTTGTTGTTTTTTTTCTATATCATCAAATATAATATTATTGTTTTTTATATACTTTATTGCTTCTTGTTTAGACATTTCTTTTGCAATATCATGTGCTATTCCGATTTTTCTTGCTGTTTCTATGTCTTGTTCATAGATACCTGCAAGTTCTGCTGCTCTTTTTGCTACTCCACATGAATGTAAAAATCTCTTTTCAGATAATACTTTTTTTGCTTGTTCCTTTATTTTTTCAAAATCCATTTTTTTCACCTTTAAATTTTTATTTTGTATTAGTATATACCTAATTTTTATATTCGTAAAGGGACACATGAGTCTTTATATTAGTAATTTTTATTTATAATATAAATTTATCTTTTATAACATAAAATAAATTGCTTTAGATTTAAAGTCTAAAACAATTTATTTTATGTTATAAAGTCATAATTAATATTTAAATATCTTTTTTTACTAAATAAATTTCGTATATATAAAAATCTGCTACTGTTTCTATATTACTTAAATATTCACCAATATGCATTTTTATATCTAAATATGCCATTTCATTACATGTGGTATTATCAAAATAAATGTAATTATTTTCTCTAACAATACGTTTTAAGTCTTCACCTGAAATAAGTCCATAAAAATTACATGTTCTTTCTTGAGTTGTAGCAACATTCCACCATGGTTTTATACCAGTATATTCACTTTTTTGATTTATTCCTACACCTTTATATTTCGAAAAATCAATCTTATTTTTACTTAAAATATTAAGTATTTGTGATGCATCACCATGTCCCACATTAGAAAAATTACAATAGATATATTCTTCTTTAAAATGTGGTGCTCCAGATAATGTTCCTTGTGAACCACATATAGGATTATCAAATTCTATCATTGATTTTCCTCTATAATATATATATTCCCTATCTTCTACAATTAAATTACATGTTGCATATATCTTCTTTCCATCAATTGATTTGCATTCTATTGTTGTTTCACCACTTGAAACTGCTATAATGTTTCCATTAAAATCTATTGTTGCTATATTTTTATTTAATATATTCCACTTATACTGGTTTTTAGATATATTTTGTGTTATTACCTTTATTTGTGCTTTATTATCAATATTTATATCTTGTTGTTGTGTTAATCCTAGAATAATTTCATTTTTATCTAATTCTAAATTGTTTATTTCATCATTTATTTCTATTTTTCCAAAACTTTCTTCTATTTTTGGTATATCTCTATTTATACTAAATTGCCATCCATCTACTATTACTAT
>CANAQC010000014.1 GCA_947363765.1 uncultured Clostridium sp.
GAAAAGTAAAAACTAAAACATAAAAAGTAAAATGTAAAAGTAGAAAAGTAAAAACTAAAACATAAAAAGTAAAATGTAAAAGTAGAAAAGTAAGAACTAAAACACAAAAAGTAAAATGTAAAAATAGAAAAGTAAAAACTAAAACACAAAAATAAAAATATAAAATAGAAAAACTAAAATTAAAAATAAAAGGAGAATAAATATGAATATAGAAGAGGAAAAAAATAATATGTATAATCAAATAATTAATCATAGTTTAATAAAAGAAAATAATCAAAATTTAAATATAAATTCAATTACTAAAGAAAATCAAAATCAATTTTTAGAAACTACATTAGGAAAGACAATTAATAATGCATTAGATATTGGACTTAGATTAATATTACCAGATATAATTGAAAATCAAATTATTGAAATAAAAGATACTTTATTAGAAAGCGGATTAAAAGATGGGGTACAAAAAGCAATTGATATATCTATAGAATTTGGAAAAAGTGCATTAGGAATTGTAACAGGAAAATTTGATAATATTTCTCAAATTCAAACAGCCGTAGAAAAAGGAGGAATTATAGATAATGTTTCAGATTCTTTAGATGTAGTTTTAAATTATACAAATAAAAAAGGTATATTACCTAAAAATATAATTACTATGATAAAAAGTGGAAAGAATATATTATTAGATAATATTCAAAATAATCTTCAAAAAACAATGACAAATCAAATAAAAGGAATTGAAAAAATAGACCAGTATATTCAAACTTGGAATAAAGCATTAAAAGAAGAAAATTTTAGTAAAATGGAACAATCATATGTTAAATTAAAAAAAGAATTAGAAAATTTAATTCCATTAGAAAACACATTAAAGAAAGCTAGAGAACTAGAAAATTTACATTTGTTGATTAAAAATAAAGGTAATGATTTAAGTCTTTCTGAAGAAGAAATAGGTTTAGCAAAAAAGTTAGTATAAAAACATAAAAAAACATAGGGAAACTATGTTTTTTAACATTTTTTCTTGCAATTTATTATCAGTTAAAGTATAATTACACTAGATAAAAAATTAAGAAAAAGAGGTTATTAAAAATGGACAGACTAGGAGAAAAAATTATTGAAAGAGATATTGAGAAAGAAATGAAGACATCTTACATTGATTATGCAATGAGTGTTATTGTACAACGTGCTTTGCCAGATGTAAGAGATGGTTTAAAACCAGTACATAGAAGGATTTTGTATGCTATGCATGAAGATGGAATTACATCAGATAAACCATATAGAAAGTGTGCTAATACAGTTGGTTCTGTACTAGGAAGATACCATCCACATGGAGATGCATCAGTATATGATGCTATGGTAAGAATGGCACAAGATTTTTCGCTTCGTTATATGTTAATTGATGGACATGGAAATTTTGGTTCTATAGATGGTGATGGAGCAGCAGCTATGAGGTATACGGAAGCAAGGATGTCTAAAATTTCGAATTATATGTTAGCAGATATTGAAAAAAACACAGTTAATTTTATGCCAAACTATGATGATAGATTACAAGAGCCTACAGTACTGCCTGCTAGAATACCAGCTTTATTAGTAAATGGATCTTCAGGAATTGCTGTTGGCATGGCAACAAATATTCCACCACATAATTTATCAGAAGTTATAGAAGGTATTATTAAAGTAATTGAAGAAGATAATGTAACAGATGAAGATTTAATACAAATCATAAAAGGTCCAGATTTTCCAACAGGGGCTACCATACTAGGGAGAGAAGGAATTAAAGAAGCTTACAAGACAGGTAGAGGAAAAATTACTATGCGTGCAGAAGCAGAAATTGAAGAAATGAGTGGAAATAAGCAAAGAATAATAGTTTCCTCTTTACCATACCAAGTTAATAAAGCAAGATTAATTGAAAACATTTCTCATTTGGTAAGAGACAAAAGAATAGAAGGAATTTCAGATTTAAGAGATGAATCAGATAGAAATGATAGAGTTCGTATTGTAATTGAATTAAAAAGAGATGCTAATGCACAAGTTGTCTTAAACCAATTATATAAAAACACACAAATGCAAGATACATTTGGTGCCATTATGCTTGCATTAGTACATGGGGAACCAAAAGTATTAACACTAAAACAGTGTATCGAATATTATTTAGAACATAGAAAAGAAGTAGTTTTACGTAGGACAAAATTTGAATTAGAAAAAGCAGAAGCAAGAGCACACATATTAGAAGGATTAAAAATTGCATTAGATAATATAGATGAAGTAATTAATATTATTAGATCATCATATGATGATGCAAAAGAAAGATTAATGGAACGTTTTGGACTTACGGAAATACAAGCACAAGCCATATTAGATATGAGATTAAAAACACTATCAGGATTACAAAGAGAAAAAATAGAAGATGAATATAACGAATTAATGAAACTAATTGCACATTTAAAAGAAATATTAGCAAGTGAAAAATTAGTGTTTGATATTATTAAAGAAGAGCTAATAGAAATAAAAGAAAAATTTGGTGATGAAAGAAAGACAAAAATTGTTGCAGCAGAGGGAGACTTTGAAATAGAAGATTTAATTAAAGAAGAACAAACTGTTATAGCATTAACACACTTTGGTTATATAAAAAGAATGCCAATAGATACATATAAAAGTCAAAGAAGAGGAGGAAAAGGTATTACAGGAATTGCAACAAGAGAAGAAGATTTTGTAAAGCAAATTTTTACAGCATCTACACATGATACAATATTATTTTTCAGTAATAAAGGTAAAGTATATAAATTAAAAGGATACGAAGTACCAGAAGCAGGGAGAACTGCAAAAGGAACGGCAATTGTTAATTTATTGAGTTTAGATAATGGAGAAAAAATTTCAGCAGTTATACCAATTCAAAACTTTGCAGAGGGTAAATACTTATTAATGGCTACTAAAAATGGGTTGATAAAAAAGACGGCTTTAAAAGAATATGATTCAACAAGAAAAACTGGACTTCAAGGAATAACTTTAAAAGAAGATGACGAACTTATTTCCGTAAGATTAACAGATGGAGAAGATAATGTTGTTTTAGTTACAAAAGAAGGAATGTGTATTACATTTGATGAAAAAGATGTTAGACCAATTGGTAGGGTTTCTCAAGGTGTTATTGGAATTAAATTAGATAAAGAAGATAATGTTATTGGAATGGAATCTATAATAGTTGGATCTAAAGGAACACTACTTGCAATTACTGAAAATGGATTTGGAAAAAGAACAGAATTAGATGAATATAGAGTACAAACTAGAGGAGGAAAAGGAGTAATTACATATAAAATAACACCAAAAACAGGAAAAATTATAGGAATAAAGATTGCAAAAGAAGATGAAGATGTTATGCTAATTACAGATACAGGAACAATTATAAGATTATCAGTAAAAGAAGTGAGTGTACTTGGAAGATCAACGCAAGGTGTTACATTAATGAGAACAAATGATGGAGGAAAAGTAGTAAGCATTGAAACCATTAATGTTGAAGAAACAGAAGAATAAAAGACATAAGGAAAAATAGGAATACCCTTACGGATATTCCTATTTTTTAAATCTAATATCTTCACCAAAAAATCTACAAATATTGTAATAACCAACAAACCTTGAAAAAATTCGCTCATCATATGTATGACTTAAATCTTGTAAATTTAGATTTGTAGAAATAATTGTTTTAGTAATATGTCTATTTTGATTTAATAATCTGGTATTAATAATATTAAACAAT
The DNA here is from genome assembly GCA_947363765.1 of uncultured Clostridium sp. Taxonomy (GTDB): domain Bacteria; phylum Bacillota; class Clostridia; order TANB77; family CAG-508; genus RGIG8482. Next base: position 3,743 of record CANAQC010000014.1, read on the forward strand.
TCGCTAAACTTCATACTATTTAAACATTCTGTACCTAAATCATCAATAATCAACAAATCAACATCTAGAATATTAGAAAGTAAGTTTTCAGATAAATTTGACTTATTGAATCTGTAATCAATAATGCTATCTAACATAACGGGAGCTGTTTGATAAAGTACAGTTTTCCCTTTTTGCAATAATTCATTTGCAATACAATTTGATAAATAAGTCTTTCCAAGACCAGTATTTCCAGTAAATAATAAATTTTTTTCTTCAGGATTTTCAAAATTTTTAATAAAGGATAGAGCAATTTTTCTTATGTTTAATATATTATCCTTTGGAGAAATATTAGAAGAATAAGTAGCTTCATTAATTTCATTAGAATATAAATTAGAATTAAAATTTTTAAAATTATCTTTTTTTAAATTACCTATATTTGATTTGTTATATTCAATATCAAACAATTTTTGTTTAATACAACGGCACAAAGTATAATTGGTATCTTCTATTATATATCCAGTATCTTCACATAAAGAACATTCAAAATTAGGAGTAAAAAAAGAAGAATTTAGATTAAGAGAAGATAGAATTTCTTCTTTTTCTTTTTTGAGAACTTCTATTTTTTCTTCTAAATTTTTAACAGAAGTAATACTATTACAATTAAGAATATTCTTAGCAGTTTCAATACCAAAAATATTTAATTCATCTTCAATTTCTTTTAAACGAGGATGTAAAGAAAATAAATCTCCTTTTCGCTTTTCTAAATTAAGAAAAGAAGAAGAACGTTTTTGCTCATATTCTTTTAAAAGCATTTTTAAAGTATTGTTATTCATATATATTTATTTTACTCCTATTAATTATTTTCTACTTTTTGGGTATTAGCATATAAAGTATCAAAATTATCATATTTACGTTGCTCATAGTTTTGATAACTTTTTTTCTCTAAAGCTTTAATTTGTTTTGGTTTATTTTTAATTTCTAGTAAAAACTTTTCTACATCTTTTGAAGTTTTTAAATTCCTATCATTCCAATCACACATAATTTTATCAATATAATCGAAACTAAAATTAGTTTTAGAAGTAGTTTTCTTTAAAGCTAATTCAATTACATCAAGAGTAAAACCGAAATCAATAATCCATTTTTCAATATAAGCATCTTCGTATTGAGTTAAAGAGCGATTTAATCCTAGTTTTTTTGAAATAGACTTCTTCATAATATTTAGTTTTTCCTGTTTTTGATAATACACATCTAAATCAGAAAAATTTTTAATATTGTTTTTATGCCATGCATCTGCAACTGTTTGAATATAATTACGGTGTAAAGCAGAACGTTCAAAACAATAACGAAATAATGCAAGCATTACTTGTTCATCAAAAGAATATTTTTTAAACCATAAATCGATATCATTATACCAAGAAGGAGACATTACACCTTGAAAAAAAGAAGAATTAATTGCTTCAATTGCTTTAGCTCGATATTGATTTTTAGAAGTTTCTTCTATATTTGCAACACTTGAAAGTTTTGGCTTATAAAGTTTATGAAGTTCAATTTCTTGAAGATTGTTAACAATATATCCTGTAGTTTTTTTAGTAATTACTTCACAATCTTCCCAATATTTTAGGGCATCTTGAATTATTTTTAGTGGTAAAGATAATTTTTTTGATAAGTCATTTAATTTTATATCTTTTCCATATTTTGATAAAAACAAGATATATAAGTATACTTTAACAAAATCTCCACTAGCTTGTGAAAGATATTCAGTAAAAAATACATCTGAAATTTCTGTATTTGAAAAAATCATAGAAACATCAATCTTCTCTAACTTCATAAATAAATCTCCTTAATGTATTATAAATTTTAGTCATTTGTAACATTCTATAAAATTATATCATTTTTTGTTGATAAATACAATATAAAAAGACTATTTTGTATAAAGATAAAGTTTAGGATTTTTTATATATTTTAATAAATAAGAAAGGACATAAAGAATATTTTCATGGTTAAAACCTATTATACTAAATAAGACAACAGGAAAACAAAGAAAAATAAATAAAAATAATTTTAAGTTAAAATTATTAAATAATATATTAAGAAATGAAAAAATAAAAAGACACCAAATAATATTAAAAATAACAGTAGAATAATCAAATAGACCTAATAATTTACTAGTAAAATCGTAATTTTGAGGGAATATAAATTTCATAACAAAACCTCCTTAATATTAAAGATTTAGAAAAGAAGAAAAATTTTTAAAACTTACAGAAATATCAGTACTAATACCACCTAGAAACTCTTTAATGAATGAATTTGCTTTTGTTAATGCAAATATGGCACCACAAATCAAGAACTTAGATAAAATTTGATTTGGATTAAAATCCATAGAAAATAGAATTATTAAAACAATAGCAACAAATATTTGAAGAAATAAAAGTAAAAGGAAACATTTTAACCAAGCTTTAAAAAAGTAAGAGGTAGATTGCATACAAAGAGATAGAAATGCAAAAGGAGAAAGTAATATAAATACTTTTATTAGAATATAGCGCAAAGAATAAGAGAATGTTAAATTAATAAGACTAACAGACAAAAAACTTTTTAAAATACCATCAATTGAAAAAAGGTTAAAATTATTTTGTTCAATTGAAATAATAGTATGAATTTTATCGAACAAACTAGAAAATGTAATTGGTATATTTATAAAATTTTCACCAATCTCTTGAATTAGTAAAGAAAATGAAGAATTAAAAAATAATATTCTTTCACACAAAAATATAGAAGAGTTCATACATATAGTAAAGAATAAAAGTTTAAACAAAAAACTAATAGGGCGTTCAGTTTGTGTAATTAAAAGATGAGATAATAAAAGTTTAATAGCATAATATAAAATAAAACCAAAAATAAAAGCATTTGCGACAATCAAAATTCCAGAGTTAGAAGAATTACCAAATAAAGAAGAAAAATATGAATTATCTAAAATAGAAGAATCAACAAATGTAATATGATCTAAAATAGAACATAAGTCAGTATCAACTGAAGAGAAAATAGTATTAAAAATAGAATTAATAGAATCAATAATAATTGATGCAATATCTACTTCTTCTGACAATAAAATCACATCCTATCAAATAAAAGATTTAATGGTAGATAAAATTAAATCAATAGCTAAAATAAAAGCATAGGAAAAAAGAGAACCTTTAATTAATTTTTTTCCTGTTCTGATTCTTTCTTCATCTCCAAAACTAAATTTTTTCATAAAAATTCCAGTACCAACAGCAACTGCAGCAGCTGGTGTTGCAAGCTTTAATAACCAGTCTTGAATTTGTTCAAATGCTTTTTTGATAGTATTAACTAATTTAGAATCAGCAGCATAAGAGTTTGGATAACAAAAGAAAAAAAGAAGAAAAATAGATATTAGTATAATAATAAAATAATATAATTTTTTATCCATAAAATAACCTCCTTAAAAATGATTTTGAAAATATGGAAATAATTTTAACTTAATTGGTTTTAAAATTTTATTTCCATCAGACAAAAAAGATAAGCAAGAAAAATTTTCTAAATCTTGAGTAAAAAAGTGTGAATCATAAATATAATCTGTTTGTACAAATTGATTCATGCTTTCTGATAAATTAGAATCTTTAGAATGAAAAGAATTTAAAATATAACTAAAATTTGTTTTAGATGCAGTTTCTGATATACTTTTAGAAAATTTAATTTTATCTTCTTTACCAATTTGTTTTTGAATATCTTCAATAGTATAACTATCATCTGTTCGAAACCAAAATTTATTAATCAAATTTTGAATAATAACCTTCATAGCATATTCATCATGTAGAGTATTTAACAAAGAAGAATAACTTTGAGTAGCAACAATATTAATACACTTTGCTTCACGAGATTGTGCAAAAAAAGCAGCATCAGTAGAAGTACAATATTCATGAAATTCATCAGAAATAAAAGCAGAAGTAGAAATACTATTAGAAGATAATTGATTTAAGACTTCTGTTTGAAAATCTAGCTTTAAATAGGTGGCAATAATTTTAGATAGGTTTTGATAATAGGAAATATTCATATTAAGAACTAAGATTTTACCAGATTTTAATAAATCTTTAAAACCAAAGAAATTTAATTCGTCTTTCTTGGGACAAAAAGTTTTAAGAACATCATAATCACTAACAAAACAATTTGTAATTCGAGTAATTTCAGACTTTAAAATAGAAAGAGTGCGTATATCCAAACTAAAAAATTCGTTTTCAAAAAAATCAATAGAAGTATAAGCATCATAACAATCTTGTTTTGATAATTTGCCAGAAGTAAATAAAAGTTTAATTTGTTTTAATTTATTTAACCAATATTCAGGGAGTGTAATTAACTTATGAAGTTCTAAAAAAGTAACATAACCATCATTATATAATCTACAAAATTTAATTGCTTCTGTTAAGACAGCTTCAGCCTTATCAATCCAATAAGATTCTGTGGAATTAGGAGAAAAAAGAGATAAAATAACTTTTAATCTATTAGCTAAAACAGAAGGTTTTAAATCAGGTTTATGAAGAGGATTATATTTAATAATACCACCTAACTCTAAAACAAATAAATCTTCAAGTCGATTTGAAAAATTAGCAAAACGTACTACTTCCTTATAATAATTTCCTTTTACATCTAAAATTAACATCCCTATTTTTGTATTATTATGATATGAATAATTAATTAATTGTTTTGTAAAAGGATACATACAAGAGGAGGTTTTTCCACTACCAATAGTTCCAGTAATTAATATATTTTGAAATAAACTCTTTTCTGGTAGAACAATAAAATGATTATATATATCTTTTCCAACAAATAAGTTAATACTGTCATTTGGAATTTTAGGAATATAAGGAGAATTTGGTTTTGTCTTATTAGAGATTTTTGAATTAATAAATGAATAAATACAATTAGAACAAATTAATGTACTGAGTAAATAAAAAATAATAAATAGTAATTTTATTTTTAACCATATTTTTGGATATAAAGCACAAATATCATAAGGATGGAGAGAATAAGGAATAATAACAGATGGTGCTAAGTAAATTGATTTAAATAATAAAAAAGCAATACAACAAGAAAAAATTAAGAAGAATAAAACAAATAAAAAACGTGAAAAAAGCTTTTTAAGCAACATAAATAAAACCTCCAATTATTGTATAAAGTCTTGTTTTTTTTTATTCAATTTAGAACCTTGTAAATTATGAAAAATTTTAGTATCGAAAAAAAGATAAAAGAAATAAAGAACTACAAATATATTAAAAATAAAAGTGATAAAAAATAAATGAATTAACCAATACGTTTTGCCATCACCACCTAACGAACATAATAATACAATAAAAAAATAAATTTGTCTATACTTTTTAGAATAAATATGATAAAATATGAAAAAATATTGATATTAAAACAAGGAGGAATTATTATGAAAATAGAAAAAACAATGACAATTGGAGAATTATTAGAAGTAGCACCAGAAAAAGCAGAGATTTTATTAAATGTAGGCATGCATTGTTTAGGATGTCCAGCATCACAAGGAGAAACAATAGAAGAAGCTTGTATGGTACATGGCATTGATGTAGAAGAATTAATCCAACAATTAAATGCGTAAAATAAAAAAAGTATAAAAAAGCGAAAAAAAAGATTGACAGAATGCGTAAAATGTAGTAATATATTAAGGTACTTATTTTTTAAGTACGCATTTTGGGCCATTAGCTCAGGTGGTAGAGCACTTGACTTTTAATCAAGTTGTCCGCAGTTCGAGTCTGCGATGGCTCACCAAAAAAATACGAAAGAATACGAAAAAATAGTATTCTTTTAAATAAGGCCCCGTGGTCAAGCGGTTAAGACATCGCCCTTTCACGGCGGAGACATGGGTTCGATTCCCGTCGGGGTCACCAAAATGCCACTTTAGCTCAGTTGGCCAGAGCACCGCACTTGTAATGCGGGGGTCCCCAGTTCGAATCTGGGAAGTGGCTCCATAATAAAGGTCAATAGTTTTGAGATAGCTCTTAATTATTGACTTTTTTATAATTATATACAAATTTTGTTAAATAAAATGACAATACAAACCATAACAATGAATGATAATAAATTAATTTATATATAAAAGAAAAGAGGAAATTTTATGGTAGCAATTGTAACAGGTGGAGCAAAAGGAATTGGAAGAGCAATTGTAGAAATGCTTGCAGAGCAAAATATTAAAGTAGTATTAAATTATAAAACATCAGATCAACAAGCCAAACAAATAAAACAAGAACTTTGTAAAAAAGGGTGTAAAGTAGAAATATATAAAGCAGATGTATCTAAAAAAACAGAAGTTGAAAAATTAATAAAATATACAAAAGAAACTTATGGCAAAATAGATATATTAATTAACAATGCAGGAATTAGTAAATGGCAATTATTTACTGAAATAACAGAGGAAGAATGGAATGAAGTAATATCAAATAACTTAAATTCAGTATTTTATATGACACAAGAAGTATTAAAAGATATGATTATAAATAAAAAAGGATGTATTATAAATATATCATCTATTTGGGGAATTACTGGAGCTTCTTGTGAAGTAGCGTATTCTGTTAGTAAAGCAGGAATTGATGGACTAACAAAAGCATTAGCAAAAGAAATTGCTCCATGCAATATACGCATTAATTCAATAGCACCAGGATATATTATGACAGATATGAATAAAAACTTAACAAAACAAGAAATAGAAGATATAAAAACACAAATACCATTAGGGAGACTAGGAGAAACTAAAGACATTGCAAAATGTGTTAAGTGGTTAATAGAAGATGAATACACAACAGGTCAAATTATATCACCTAATGGAGGATGGGTCATATAGATAAAAAATAAAAACACAGTTTTAGAACTGTGTTTTATATAATATTCAATAAATTGATTTAACTATTCTGTAACTTTTCTCTTATAATTACCAGAGATAATTTTTGGTAAATATGTAATAATCTTATATATAGCAAGTCTAATTTTTTTACTTAGAATATAAGATTTCTTCAAGCGTCTAGTAGGTAATAAATTAATACTAGTATCTTCAGTAGAAACTAAAGCAACAACATTTTTTTCAATAGGAAAAATATAGTTTTGACCATCATTGTTATCCCAATTATTATAACTATCTTTAAAACAAAAATTTAGGGTATCAAAAGATACTAAATTAATTTCAGCTTGAAAACCTAACTCTGTTTTTTCCATTTCAATTTCATTTAAATCATCCCATTGTATTCCAAACCCATAATGAATAAATACTTCATTAGCATTTTCTTGAAATAATTTACCAGTATATGAAATCTTAACAGTAGTATTTTCAATTAATTTATCTGTATTAAAAAATATGTTTTTTGTTAGTTCCATTATAAAATCTCTCCTCATTTTATCTTTAGCAAAACTATTATATTATTAAAAAAATAAATATTCAAGTATTTTTTACAAGAAATTAGTTATTTTGATAAAATTTTTCCAATAATATAAAAATCATCAGAATCTTGAATAGAAATATCAGAATATGTTCTATTATCTGCCTTTAGAATAATTTTTTCTTTTTTAACAGTAAATTTACGAATCAATACATCTCCATTTAAACTTACTAAGCCATAATCTTTATGATTTAGCGGAGTGTTAAATTCTACAAAAACATAAGAATCTTTTAAAAAAGTAGGTTCCATTGAATCATCATTTACTTTAAGAGCAATAGAAGAACTAGGTAAAGTAGCTGGACAATCAATAAAACCACTAACAGAATCTACTGCTAATAATTTATTATAAGAAATATGTTCAATTACATGATATTCTTCTTGATCTTCATTAATAGTTTTATCATATGTATACATTAGTTGTTGATATGGAATATCAAGTGCCTTACAAATATTTTTTAATGTTTTATGGCTAGGATTTCTTTCACCTTTTTCAATATGAGTTAAATGTCCAATATTAATTTTAGTTAATCTAGCCAATTCAGTTTTAGTCATATTTTTCTCTTTTCTTGCTTTTGCAATCATATCACCAATCATATTTTTCTACCTCTTTTCTTATTTTCTTTCAATATTATACATATAAAAACAATATTTGTCTACTAGTAAATACAAAAAAATAAATATTTTTGTTAAAAAATACCATTTAATTATTGACTTGTCAAATTGACGATGGTATGATATTGTCAAAAAGAAAATAGAAAGGAGAATATAATGTACAAAAATAGAATAAGACAATACAGAAAAAGTAAAGGAATGAACTTAGAGGAATTTGCAAAAAAGGTACACATATCAACGGGATATCTATGCCATCTAGAAATTGGGAGTAGAAAAAATCCATCTATGCAAATTATGGAAAAAATATCAAATGAGTTAAATAAAACAATAGCAGAAGTATTTTTTCCAGAAAGTCAAGAATAAAAAATTTAATGTAATGATTAATAGACAATAATGCATATTGTAAACGAGAAAAAAATATGATAATATAAGGGAAAAAGGAGGTAATAATGAAAAGACGTGATAGTAAGAGAAACAGAAATAAAAAAAATACAACAAACAAAGAAAATATCATATTTATCAAATCAAAAAAAATATTGATGATGATTATTACCCTTATATTAATAATGTTTTTTTCTACAATATTTGCATTAATACATTCAGTTAGTAATAAAACATTATCAAGAATAAAAATAAATGGAACAGAAGTATCAAATTTAACAATAGATGAAGCATATCAAACATTAAATGAAACATTAAAAAACAATATATCAAAAAATATAATTGTAAAAGATGAAGAATATGAAGTAGAAATAAACCTTGAGCAATTAGAAGTAACATATAAAACAGAAGAAGCACTCAATAAAGCTTATAAAATTGGAAGAGACCGTAACATATTAAAAAGTAATTATGAAATTGTAGCAAATATAATTTTTGGTAACAATATAGAAGAAAAAATTACATATAACGAAGAACAGCTAAATAAAACAATAGAAGATATAGAAGTAAAAATACCAGATAAACAAACGAACAATGCATATTATATTGAAGGAAATGAATTAATAATTACAAAAGGAAAAAAAGGTAAAACATTAAAAAAACAAGAATTAAAAGAAAAATTAATCGATGCAATTAAAAAACAAGTTTATGGAATAGAAGTTAATAAAATTAGCCTTCCAATTGAAATACAAGAACCAGAAATGATTTCTATAGAGCAAATATATAATGAAATTAAAAAAGAACCTAAAGATGCATATTATGAAGAAAATCCTCTTGTAATACATAAAGAAGAAGATGGAGTAGAACTAGCAATAACAATAGAAGAAGCAGAAAAGATACTACAAGAACAACAAGAAGAATATATTATACCATTAAAAATAACAAAACCTAAAATCACGATTTTAGAACTTGCAAAAAATAAAATATTTCCAGATAACCTATCAAAATATACAACAAGATATGATGAAACTAATACTAATAGAAGTACTAACATAAAATTATCTACTGAAAAAATTAATGGTAAAATTTTAATGCCAGGTGAAATTTTCTCTTATAATAAAATAGTAGGTGAAAGAACAATTAAAGCAGGATATAAAGAAGCAGCAGTATATATGGGAGGAAAAGTAGTAAATGGTATAGGAGGAGGAATTTGTCAAGTATCTTCTACTTTGTATAATGCTATATTACAAGCAAATTTAGAAATAGTTGCAAGAAAAAATCATTATTTCATTACCTCATATGTATCTCCAAGTAGAGATGCAACAGTAGCTTATGGAAGTATAGATTTTCAATTTAAAAATAATAGAACATATCCAATAAAAATAGAAAGTAGTGCAAAAAATGGTATATGTCAAATATTAATAAAAGGAATCAAAGAAGAAATAGAATATAATGTAGAAATACAAGATGAAGTAACGCAAATAATACCATATTCTACTAAATATATTGATACAAATGATTTAGAAAAAGGTCAAGAAGAAGAAATACAAAAAGGTATTAATGGTTATAAAAGTGAAGCATATAGAATATTAACTTTAAATGGAAAAATAATATCAAAAACATTATTATCAAAAGATTCATATAATCCATTACAAAGAGTAATAAAAAGGGGAACAAGATAGAAAAATTAGATACTATCTTGTTCTATTTTAGGTAAAAGAAAAATTATAAATTGAAAGTATTGACAAAACCAAGAAAAAGGTTCATAATAAAAATGTTCTAAATGCGCTATTAGCTCAGTTGGTAGAGCAGCAGACTCTTAATCTGATGGTCGGAGGTTCAAATCCTCTATGGCGCACCATTTACAGCGATTTTAGATATAAAAACTATTCCTCAGTTTCAATATCTAAAATCTCTTTTTTTGCCTATTTTCAAAAGTTATTTTCGCCAAACTGATAAAACTTTATTTAAATAAATTTTATATATTAAAAAAAGGGTAGAAAAAAACAGAAAAAAAGAATATAATATATAGAGAAAAAAGGGGTGAGGATATGGTAAAAATATATAATTCTAATATAGAAACCAATCAATTAAAAACAGTAGAGAAAATAGAAAAAGGATGTTGGATTAATATGATTAATCCAACGGAACAGGAGATAAAAGAAGTATGCAAAAAAACAAAGATTGCAGAAGACTTTATCAAAGATTCACTAGACTATGAAGAAAAAGCTAGAATTGACAACGAAGAAGATGATGGAACCATTTTATTCATTGTAGACGTACCAATTATAGAAAAAGAAAAGGACTCAGAAAGTTATACAACTATGCCACTTGGAATGATTGTAGTAAGAGATGATTACTTTATTACAGTATCTTTAAAAAGAAATATAGTTATTGATAACTTTGAAAAAAAGAAAGTAAAAGGATTTAGTACTTATAAAAAAAGCAGATTTCTATTTCAAATCATGTTTTTTAATGCATCATTATATCTAACATACTTAAAAAGAATTAACAAAGAAACAGAAATTGCAGAAAACATTCTAAAAAATTCTATGAAAAATAGAGAATTATTAAAATTATTAAGTCTAGAGAAAAGTTTAGTATATTTTACCACCTCATTAAAATCGAATGAGTTAGTTATGGAAAAAACGCTAAGAGGGAAAATACTAAAATTATATGATGAAGATGAAGACATACTAGAAGACGCAATAGTTGAAAACAAACAAGCAATTGAAATGAGTGGAATATATAGAGATATTTTAAATGGAACAATGGATGCATATGCTTCTATCATTTCAAACAACCTAAATGGAGTGATGAAATTTTTAACATCAATAACGATCATACTTGCAATACCTACATTAATTTCAAGTTTATGGGGAATGAATGTACCAGTTCCGTTACAAAATCATCCTTTAGGATTTATTATTCTATTAGGAATGTGCATTATTGTAACAGTTATAGCAATATTAATGTTAAAAAGAAGAGATTTATTAGATTAAAAAATAAAAAACTTTTAAAGGCATATATGTTTTTAAAAGTTTTTTTGTAAAAATTACCAAATAAAAAAGGAATAAAAAACATAAATTAATTAATAATAATAAAGAAAAAACAAAAATTACTAAAAATAGATAGGAGTGGAGAATATGAAAATAATTGATAGAATTGCATTAGTACTAGTAATTATAGGAGCAATAAATTGGGGCTTAATTGGATTTTTTAATTTCAATTTAGTAGAAATGATATTTGGAAACATGACAATAATTACAAGAATTATATATGCATTAGTGGGAATATCTGGGTTATGGGCAATTAAACTATTATTTGATAATGATTAAGATGAGGAATACTCATCTTTTTTTATATAATAGGGAAATTTCATAAAAATTATATAATAAAAGCATTACACACAACATTGCTTTTAGCAATTTTGATAGGAGAATAAAGATAAGACATATAACTAATCTAATAATATTAAAAAATTTAAATGTAATCCTTTTATTATTGTATAAAACTTAACCCTATACATTAACAATTTTATAAGAAATGTAAATTATAATAAAAATAAAGTTGCTTATATAGAGTTATAAAATAAATCCGTTGCGAAAAATTAAAAAAGCATGTATAATAGATAAATATAAAACAAGGAGGAAAAGAAATGTTAGTTGCAAATGGAGTAACCATTCGTTTTGGAAAAAGAGTATTATTTGAAGATGTAAATATACGTTTTGGAAAAGGTAATTGTTATGGAATCATAGGGGCAAATGGAGCAGGAAAATCAACATTTTTAAAGGTATTATCAGGAGAAATAGAACCAAGCAAAGGAGAAGTAACAAAAGAACAATTAGAAAGAATATCAGTATTAAAGCAAGATCACTTTGCCTATGAAGAAGAAAGAGTTATAGATACAGTAATTATGGGAAATAGTGAACTATATAAAATTATGAAACAAAAAGATGCAATCTATGCAAAACCAGATTTTAATGAAGAAGATGGAATGAAAGTGGCAAAACTAGAAGAAAGATTTGCAGAACTTGATGGATGGAATGCAGAAGCGGATGCTAGTGTACTATTAAATGATTTAGGAATTACAGCAGAAAATCATTATAAATACATGAAAGAATTAGAAGCAAGAGAAAAAGTAAAAGTATTACTTGCACAAAGCTTATTTGGAAATCCAGATATTTTATTATTAGATGAGCCAACAAATGACCTTGATTTAAAAAGTATAGATTGGTTACAAGAATTCTTAATTAACTTTGAAAATACAGTTATTGTTGTATCACATGATCGTTATTTTCTAAACAAAGTATGCACACACACATTAGATGTAGACTTTGGAAAAATAACAGTATATCCAGGAAATTATGACTTTTGGTATGAATCAAGTCAGCTTGCATTAAAACAAGCAAAAGAAGCAAACAAGAAAAAAGAAGAAAAAATAAAAGAATTACAAGATTTTATAGCAAGATTTAGTGCAAATGCATCAAAATCAAAACAAGCAACATCAAGAAAAAAATCATTAGAAAAAATTGAATTAGAAGAAATAAAACCATCAAACCGTAGATATCCGTATGTAGATTTTAAACAAGATCGAGAACCAGGGAAAGAAATTTTACAAGTGAAAAATATATCAAAAACAATCGATGGAGAAAAAATATTAAACAACATATCCTTTACAGTAAAACCAGGAGATAAAATAGCATTTTTAGCAGATAATGAAAATGCAAAAACAGTATTATTTCAAATTATATCTGGAGAAATAGAACCAGATGATGGAGAATTAGTTTGGGGGACTACTATTACTAATAGCTACTTTCCGAAAGACAACAATTATTTATTTACACAAGAACTTACATTAGTTGATTGGTTAAGACTATATTCAAAAGATCCAGACGAAACATTTGTAAGAGGATTTTTAGGAAGAATGTTATTCTCAGGAGAAGAAGCACTAAAAAAAGTAAATGTACTATCAGGAGGAGAAAAAGTAAGATGTATACTATCAAAAATGATGTTATCTGGAGCAAACTTTTTAATATTTGATGAACCTACAAACCATTTAGACATGGAAAGCATTACATCAGTAAATGAAGGAATGAAAAACTTTAAAGGAAACATTCTATTTACATCACATGACCACCAATTAACACAAACCGTAGCAAACCGTATTATAGACATAAAGCAAGACAAAATAATAGACAAAGAAATTACATATAATGAATACTTAGAAATAGAATAAAACATAAAAAAACACATAAAACATGGAAACTATATACCAGTTTCCATGTTTTATGATATAATACAAAAAATAAAAACTAAGGAGGAGAAAATGGAGAAAATAATACAAACAATAGCAGAAGAACTAAATATAAAACAATCGCAAGTAGAATCAACCATTAAGTTAATCGATGAAGGAAATACCATTCCATTTATTGCACGTTATCGTAAAGAAAAAACAGGAGGATTATCTGACGAAATATTAAGAGAATTAGGAGAGAGACTTAACTATTTACGAAATTTAGAACAAAGAAAACAAGAAGTAAAAAAATCAATTGAAACACAAGGAAAATTAACACAAGAAATTGAAAAAGATTTAGAAAATGCAATCACTTTAGCAGAAGTAGAAGATATATATAGACCATATAAACAAAAGAAAAGAACAAAGGCAACTATTGCAAAAGAAAAAGGATTAGAACCATTTAGCAATATCATAATACAACAACAAGAAAAAGAAGAAATCTCAAAAATTGCAAAACAATACATTAATAAAGAAAAACAAGTCAATACACAAAAAGAAGCAATCCAAGGGGCATTAGATATAATTGCAGAAAACATATCAGATGATTCAAATTATAGAAAACAAATTAAACGAATTTGTTACCGTGAATCTATTTTAGAAACTAAAGGAACAAAACCAGAAGAAAAGTCAAATTATGAGATGTATTATGAATTTAATGAAAACGTAAATCGTATTCCAAGCCATAGAATTTTAGCAATTAACAGAGGAGAAAAAGAAGAATTCTTAAAAGTAAAAATAAAAAAACCAGAAGATAAAATTATTAACTTACTTGAAAAAGTAATTATAAAAGGACAAACGCAATATACTGAATATTTAAAGCAATGTATACAAGATAGTTGGAAACGATTAATTGAAAGTTCTATAGAAAGAGAAATCCGTAGTGATTTAACACAAAAAGCAGAAGAACAAGCAATTAAAGTATTTGGAAAAAATGCAAAACAATTATTATTAGGAGCACCATTAAAAGGATTAATTGTAATGGGATTTGATCCAGCCTATAGAACAGGATGCAAAATAGCAGTTATAGATGAAACAGGAAAACTATTAGATACAGTAACAGTATATCCAACACAACCACAAAATGATATAGAAGGAGCAGAAAAGACGCTATTAGAATTAATAAAAAAATATAAAATTGATATGATTGCAATTGGGAATGGAACAGCTTCAAGAGAATCTGAAATATTTATAGCAAACTTAATAAAAAAAGTAGAGCATACTATACACTATGCTATTGTATCAGAAGCAGGAGCTAGTGTATATTCAGCATCAAAACTTGCAACCCAAGAATATCCTGAAATCAATGTATCCCTAAGAGGAGCAATTTCAATTGCAAGAAGACTACAAGATCCACTTTCAGAACTTGTAAAAATAGATCCAAAAGCAATAGGAGTAGGACAATATCAACATGATGTTAACCAAAAACTATTAGAAGAAAGCCTAACAGGAGTAGTAGAAGATGCAGTAAACAAAGTTGGAGTTGATGTAAATACTGCAACGCCGTCATTACTGTCTTATATATCAGGATTAAACAATACAATAAGTAAGAATATTGTTAAATATCGTGATGAAAATGGAAAACTAAAAACAAGAAAAGAATTATTAAAAGTACCAAAACTAGGAAAAATAGCCTTCACACAATGTGCAGGATTTCTGAGAATTTATGATGGAGAGAACCCATTAGAAATAACAGCAGTTCATCCAGAAAGCTATGAAAAAGCAGAAAATTTATTAAAGAAGATTGGGTATGAAACAAAAGATATTTTGGACAAAGAAAAATTAAGTAAAATAAAGCAAAAATTATCAAATATAGACATAGTACAAACATCAAAAGAATTAGATATTGGAGAAATGACATTAAAAGATATCATAGAAGAATTAACAAAACCTGGTAGAGATCCTAGACAAGACATGCCAAAACCAATATTAAGAAATGACGTTTTAAAAATAGAAGACTTAGAAGAAGGAATGATATTAACAGGAACAATACGAAATGTAATAGACTTTGGAGCATTTGTTGATATTGGAGTAAAACACGATGGATTGGTGCATATTTCTGAAATGAGTGATACATTTGTAAGAAATCCATCAGATATTGTAGCCGTAGGAGATATTGTAAAAGTAAAAGTAATACAAATTGATAAAGAAAGGCAAAAAGTAAAATTATCAATGAAAATATAAGAGCAGAATTAATTTTTCTGCTCTTATTTAAATATTATTATTCTATTCATTTGAAATAGGATTATCATTATTTTTTTCTACTGGATTTGAATCAGTTCTATTAGCTAATACCTCGTAGAAACAAATAAAACTAACCATGATATAAGGAATTAACCATAATAATCCAATATATAATGTAAATACAGATAAAATAGCCCATCCAATAAAAGTAAGACCTAGCCAGAAAAAGCTCCATCTATTACCTCTCATCATAGATTCACTCATTTCTACAATTTCTTTACTAGATTTATCAGGATTATCATATAAAATGTAATAAGATAAAGAATATAAATATCCTTTTATAACTGCATAAATAATAGATGCCATATATCCAATAAATCCAATAATAGCAATACCACCAAATCCAGCAAAAGCTGTCTCTAAATAGCTAGTATTATAACTATAAAGCATCATACTACTTGAAATAGAAGCACCAATACCAAAAATAAAAATGATTAAAAAGATAACAACAAGTACAATTGGAATAATCATTTTTAAAATTATATTACCAGAAACGCTCCATACCTTGCCAAAATTTGAAAATCCAATATTCAAAAAATCGGTATAAGTTACATCCTCATCTCTTTTTAATTTTATAAAAGACACTAAAAATCCAAAACCAATTGGAATAGAAATTACAAACTGTGCAATTGGTCCAATAATAGGAATTAAATTAAGTAAAAAACTAATAACAAAAGTAATTAAACAATAACATAGAGTAAGAAGAGCAGCTTTTCCCCATTTCCCTTTTAATGCTTCACGTGCATTTAATCTTAATTCTGATGATATCATTAACACATATCCTCCTTTTTATTTATTATTCGACTTAATAGTACATTAGTTTATGTAATATGTCAATATAAATAAGCCAAAAAATAGATAGAAAGTAAATAAGTACCTTCTATCTAAAATATATGTATAACAAATATTATTTATACCTTTCTTGAATACTTTTAACTTCATCATAATGATTATGCAAAATATCTAAGAATACATCAGCAATTTTTGGATCAAATTGTGTTCCTTTACAACGTTCAATTTCAGAAATAACAACATCTAAAGGAAGTGCATCACGGTAAGTCCTTTTTGAAGTCATAGCATCAAAAGTATCTGCTACTGCGGTAATACGGGCAAAATAAGGAATGTTTTCACCATTCAATTTACTGGGATATCCAAAACCATCATATTTCTCATGATGATGTTTAACAATTGGTATAATATCCTTAAAAATAGTAGCAGTAGATAAAATATGAGCACCAATTGATGGGTGATTTTTAATTTCAGAATATTCATCATCCGTAAGCTTTCCATCCTTTAATAAAATACTATCTGGTACACCAATTTTACCTATATCGTGGAATAATCCACCAATTTGTAAAGTTTTTAAATCAGAATCAGATAAACCTAAATGCTTACCAATTAAAACACTAAACTCAGAAACACGGTCAGAATGCCCACGAGTATATGAATCCTTTGCCTCTACAGTATAACGTAAAGTTTGAATACTTTCCATATAAGCACGTTCTAATTGTTTATAAGTATCTTTTAATTTATCATTCATATCTTTAATCATGTTCATTTGAGAAATAGCCTTGATACCAGATTCAATTAATAACAATAACTGATCAAACTTATCACTTTTTTCGCAATACCCTTGAATATCTAGCCTACGAATTGTTTCAAGAGGAGGTGCTAAATCTTTATGACCAGTTAATAATAAAATATATAACTCTTTATTAAACTTTCTAATTTCCTCGACTACTTGGTCACCATGAATAGGCATCATAATAAAATCTAAAAGCATTAAATCAAAATGTTCATTCTTAACTTTTTCAATAGCTTCTAATGGATTTGTAACACCAG
Organism: uncultured Clostridium sp.; assembly: GCA_947363765.1. Taxonomy (GTDB): domain Bacteria; phylum Bacillota; class Clostridia; order TANB77; family CAG-508; genus RGIG8482. The sequence goes on from CANAQC010000014.1 coordinate 21,557, forward strand.
TAAACTCATAACCAGAACGTTTTAAAAAAATAGAAAGAGAATCAATAATACCTTCTTCATCATCAACAACAATAATTTTATAACCATTTGAAGAATGTTCTAAATTTCCTTTTCTCATAGTTTCACCTCATATTCTAATATATATATTATATTAGAATATGAGGTGAAAAGCAAGACAAAAGCTTAAAAATATTGAATATTGACGAAAAATGGATGTTACAAAGGAAGAATAACATTAAAAGTAGTTCCTTTTCCGAGTTCTGATTCAAAAGTTATATTGCCATTAAAATGTCCACGAATAGTAGAATAAGACATAAATAAACCAAGACCAGTTCCATTTTTTCCTTTAGTAGTAATCATTTCCTTAAACAATTTATCTTTTACTTCTTGTTTCATACCTATTCCATAATCACGAACAGATATAATAATAGAAGAATTATCCATTTTAACAATAAGATCAATAATTTCATTTACTCTTCCATCATAAGCTTGAATAGCATTTGAGATTAAATTATTGACAACTTGAACAAGACTATTTACATTTCCTTTTAATACAAAATCTGATTCAATATTATTATTAACATTTAAATCAATTAAAGCATTTTTTAATTCATGTCTCATTAAAATATTAATACGTTTAATCAATTCTTCAACAGTAAAATTATCTTGTTCATCTTCAGATAGAGTTACAGCTTGACCTTTAACAGCAGTAATAATATCAGACATATAAGAAGTATGAGTTTTAATTTTTTCAATCCATTCACTCATATCACGAGCAATATCATGATGGTCTATACTTGTAACTTCAGGATCATCAATCGAAGAATCATATTCTTTAGTCAAATCAGATAATCCTTCAGCAGCACCTGCAATTGACATAATAGGAGTTTTTAAGTTATGAGCAATACCACCAACAAGTTGACCAAGAGAAGCAAGACGTTCTTTTTCAATCATTTTATCTTGATTAGCATGTATTTGCTGAACATGTTTTTTTGTTAAGTTTTGAATTTCATTAAATTGTAAAGTCAAATCTCCAATTTCATCATTTGATGTAATAGGCAAATCATCAGCACTTAAAGTATTATCCAAGTTTGTAATATCTTTCATAGCACTAACAATAGCGTTAATATCTTCAGATAATGACTGACCTATAAAATAAATATAAAAAATATTAAATAAGATAGTTATAATAGCTACAATAAAAAATGGAGTAAATGTACCGTTATTAAAAACAAAGAAACGAATACCAACATAATAATCACCTAAATTTGTATGGACTTTTATTAAAGAAGCTTGCGAATTTTGACCATAATATTCAAAACACTGTCCATTCATTTCTTCATAATAATTAAATGTATATTGTATCAAAAAGTTGCTAATAGGATTCTTTGAATAGTAGACCTCTCCATTATTAGCTGAAAACATAATTATTTCATCTTCGGAAGAGTGTAAGTTAAAAGCAGTCAATGTTTTTTGTACATCTTCTATATCATAAATAGTATTTTCAGAAAAAGTACTAAACAATTCTTCATGGTAAAAATGATATAATAAATCTCCTTTTTCAGTTGTCATAATGCTAATAGAAATTAAAATCATAATAACTGCGGAATATAGAAATAGTGGAAAAGTTTGTGCTAATAGTTTTTTATTCATATTAAGACGAATACCAATTAATTGATGACTAGACATTGATGAAGTTTGTATTAAAATTCTTTCAAAATAGTGCTTTCCAATCATATAAGAAATAGTAGAGTAAATAGCGGAAATAGAAAAAATAACAATACAAATACGTACTAATAATTCAAGGTTAGTATTAAACAAAATTAATAAAACGGCACATATAATAGGAGGAATAATAGTTTGCGCTATCAAAAACAAATAAGGATAATTAAAGCAACGTTTTCTTAATTCGTTAATATCATCTTCATTATTTTCTTTATTTCTATTTATATATAAATTGCGATAAAAAAATTTAAATGCCAAAAAAAGTGATATACTCAAAACACATGATAAAATTAAAAATTGCATGCTATACTTAATACCAACTACTTGAACCTGAAAATTATTGTCAATGGTATTTTTAGGATAATTTAAAATATAAGGAATTAAAAAATACAAAATACAAGTTAATATAATTAATGTAAAAGTATTAACAAAAGAAAGTTTAGTAGGAGTGCTAAATTTAATTAATTTATTTTTCATATAAACCACCTATAATTTTATTTTCTATTAAATAATTTAAAAATTTTTCAAAATAATCATCTAATAAGATAGGCCAAGATAAAGATAGACTACTTAACACATTATTTGTTAACGTATTAGACAAATAAATTTGATTAACATTTTTATCTTTAAAATTTGATAAATAATTACTAATACCGAAATACTTATCAGGAGAAGAAATAATTCTCTTCTCAAAATGCTCAAGAGAATTAGTCTCTATAAATATATTATGTTTTTCTAAAATACTAATTAAATCTTTAAGTAAAATTGTATTTTGATTATACAAATGATAAATATTAATATTATTTGGAAAATAAGGTAGTAACCTAACAATAAAATTAGCACAATAATCTACGGGAGTAAATTCCAAACATAAATTAAGAATTTCGGTAGGAATTTCTTTCAAAGAAATAAAAGAAATAATCCTATTTAAAAATGCATTATCTTTCGCATTTTTTTGAAAAACACCATCTAAAAAACGATTTGTAATATTTCCAACACGATAAATTGAGCAATTCAAATTTTTCGTGTTACATGCATCTAAAATTAATTTTTCTGCTTCGAACTTACTATGTACATAAACATTATCTTTATAATTTTGCCCAATATAAAAGTCGTTTTCGGTAAAAGTGCAATTTGGTGCATTCACTAAACCATAGCCAGAAACAGATAATGTAGATATATAATGTAAATCAATATTAAAAGTTGTACAAAAATCTATAATTTTATTTGTACCACATACATTTATGTTAAAAAAATCCTCATAGTTTCCATAATGTTTTACTATAGCAGCAGAATCAATAACACAATCAATACATTTTCCTAAATTTATATAAATGTCATTTTTTAATTCAAAATGTCTTTTAAGTATATTTCCCGTTATAGTGGTAATACGATTTTCATATTTTACAAGTTCATCTTTACTAAAATAAAAAGAAAAATACTTATAAAAACGTTGGATAGAATTTAAGTTATCTTTTTCCCTAATAATACAATAAATGTGAGCATCTGTTGTTTGTAGTAAATTATATAAGATATGAATACCTAAAAATCCAGTAGCACCAAAAAGTAAAATATTTTTATATGAAGACACTTGAGTATTTTTCTTATTTTGAATAGATAAAATTGAAGGAAAACTCTCATTGTCATTATTATCTTTTCTTACATTTCCAGATTGAATATAATTACATAAAGTGCGAATACTAGGATATTCATAAAAATGTTGAATGTCAACATTAATTCCATTACTATATAATAAAGTTTGTGCTTTTATAATAACTAAAGAATCTATATAATAATCAAAAAAGTTAGAAGTCACACTTATTTTATCAATATTTAAAAGTTGACAAAAAACTTTGGAAAATAGTTTTTCCAAATCTCCCATAGGTTCTACATAGATATCATGTATATTAGTATTTGGTTCAGGCAATAAGTCTTTCCTTATTTTCCCATTATTAGTAAGAGGTAATTCATCTAATAAAATAAAATATTTTGGTATCATATAAGAAGGAAGAGATTCTATTAAATAATTTTTTAATTGTTTTAAATTAATAGTTTTTTCTTTATTACAAACATAATAAGCACATAAGGCCTTTGTGTTATTTTTTTGTATAGTAGTTACATAACAATCTTTTATGTTAGGATATTTTAATATTTTTGACTGAATTTCTCCAATTTCAATACGAAAGCCATTAATTTTAACTTGAAAATCACTCCTACCAATATATTCCATTAATAAGTTTTTGTGAAGGACAACAATATCACCAGTTTTATAAAGTTTGTCATGTTTATCAAAAGGAGAAGAAATAAATTTTTTGGAATTTGCCTCTTCTAATTTTACATATCCTTTTGATAAACATTTACCAGAAATATATAGCTGTCCTGGTTGTTCAAAAGGCATAAGATTTAAATTATCATCTAAAACGTATAATTGAACATTTTCTGCTGGTTTGCCAATGGGGACAGAAGAATATTTATTATCTTCTTTATTATAAACATGAATCATACAACCTACAGTTGCTTCAGTAGGTCCATATTCATTAAAAATAGAAATTTTATTATTAGAAAGTGTCATAATCTTTGTACACATTTCAGTGCTTAAAATATCCCCACCTACAATTAATTTTTTTACTAAAGTATGTGGCGTAATATAGTCTAATAATAAAGTAAGATGAGCTGGAGTAAGTTTAATAATATGTACTTTTCTATCATCTATTATTTTTTTAAATAATAATTGAGAGTTATCATCTGTATAAATATAAATGCAGTTACCTGATATAAGAGGTGTAAAGACAGAAGTAACTGTTAAATCAAAAGAAATAGATGAGTATAAAGGAAAATTACATGGCGAATCTTTTACATAAACTTTATTTGCCCAAGAAATATAATTTGATAAGCTTTCATGAGCAATCTTTACTCCTTTCGGTTTTCCAGTAGAACCAGATGTATAAATTATATAAGCTAAATTATTTAAAGACGTCATATTGTAGTTAATAGTACTTTTTGGTAGCATATTTATTTTTTCGTAATCTACTAATAAACATATATCATTTAAAAAGTTTAAAGAATGTATATTATCATTATTAGTTAAAATATATTTAGCATTACTATCTTCTACAATATATTCAACTCTATCAATAGGATAGCTTGTATCAATAGGAATATAACAAGCACCACATTTTAGTATAGCATAAATGGAACTTAATAAATCTATAGAATTATCTAAGAATAAGCAAATTTTATCATTAGGTTTAATACCACTATTTACTAAAAATTCACAGAGTTTATTGCAATGGTTATTAAATTGAGAATAAGATAAATTTACAGTATTATCTGAAATAGCCAATTTATTTGGATTTATAGAAACTTGCTCTAAAAACAAATCAATTACAGTTTTACTAATTTCAAAGCTTTTTGACAGATTAAAACCATACAAAATCTCATACTTTTCTTTAGAAGTAACAACCTCAATATCGTGAATATTAATATCTTCACAATGAAGAACTTGATGAATCATATGTAAAATACGTTCATGAATGGCATAAATCTCATCATCATCATATTTATTAATACGATAATCATAAGCAATATTAACACTACCAGTATCATTAAGATCATATAAATGAATATCAATATCATCTCCGACAAGTACCATTAAAAGCCCATCTTGTATCATAAGATAAGCCATCTTCAATATTTGCTTTAGTAATTTGATAAGACATAATAATATTGTATAAGCTAGGTAAATTAGGATTTTTCCTTCTTAAATCCTCTAAAATATATTGGTAAGAATATTTTTGATGTCGTAATAAACCCAAAGAATTTTTAGAAATAGAATTTGCAAAATCTTTAAAAGTTTGATTTTTCAATAAATCTATCCTACAAGGTACAATATTTATAAACATACCCATTGTATTTTTTTCTTTAAAATTAGTACGATTTAAAATAGGAGTACCAATTACAAAATCATCTAAATTAGAGACCCTACCTATATAAATTGAAAAAATAGCCATAAAAAAGTTAAAAACAGAAATACCAACAGATTTACAAAAATCATTAATTTCATCCATTTTCTCCTTTGAAATAGTATAAAGAACACGATTTGCTTTGCATGAAAAATTATCAACATCAGTTTTTCTACTTGGAATAGATGCAGACTCTGGAATACTTTCAAAAATAGAATTCCAATATTCTTTATCTTTCATAAATTTAGTACTTGATATATATTCTTGTTCAGATTTAATATAATCAGTATAAGAAAAAATAGTACTAACATCAACATCTTCATTTTTAATTAAACAAGAATAAATATGAACAATGCCTCTTGCAACTAGCCCAAGAGTCCAAGAGTCAGAAACTAAATGGTGAATATTTACTGAAAATCCACCAGAACCATTTGGAAAACGAAATAATTTACAAGTAAACATATTAGAATAAATATCAAACACTTGCTTAATTAAATTATTTTCAATATTAGAAACATCATTTTCTATATTAACATCAATTACATCCACATCAAAAGGAATATAATCACTAACATATTGTTTAATTTCATTATTTTCAATACACAATTTAATACGAAGACTATCATTATATTTAACTAAAAGATTAACAGCCTTTTTCAATATATCAAAATTAATAGCCTCATAAATAAAAGCACTTCCACAAATATTATTAATATTAGAACCTTTAAAATATTGCTCTGTTGCCAAAATGGACTTTTGAGGAGCCGTTAAATCATATAAATCCTTTTTCATAAAATCACCCTTACATTTCTACATCCCATAAAAGATTAAAATCCCTTATAATTCTAGTAAATTATATAATTAAACCTATAAAAAAGAAACGATTTATGCCAAATGTCACTAAAACTAAATATCATTGTAACATATACGTAATAAAGGGTATAAAAATAAGAATAATGTCGAAAAATAAAATAAAATAAATTAACAGTTAATAGATTAAAAATGGAAAAAATGGAAAAACTATAAAAAATATAAAAATCAAGGAGTAAATAATATGAAAAAAAATAAAACTAAACAATCAAAAATAAGAGATAACACAAAAACAGTAATTATCACAATTACAGTTTTGATATTTTTAATAATTACAGGATTTTATTTATTTAATTGGTACATAAATATAGACATTGCAAAAAACAACCCAATAGGAGACTATACAACAAGCCAAACCTCACAAATAGTTTCCCAAATAAAACAAGAAGATAAAACAATTACCCAAGTAATTGAAGAAGTTTCTAATTGTGTAGTAGGAATATCAAAATTAAAAGAAAATGGAACATCTATTTTTCTAAAAGATGGAATTAAACAATTAGGATTAGGAACAGGAGTAATTGTTTCAGAAGATGGATATATTTTAACAAATGAACATGTATCAGGAGAAAAATATAGTAAATGTTATATAACATTAAAAAATGGAAATGACTATCAAGCAAATGTACTATGGTCAGACAGTGATTTAGACTTAGCAATTGTAAAAATTAATGTAAGAGGTCTTCCATATGTTTCGCTTGGAGATTCAGATAAAATAAAACCAGGACAACATGTATATGCAATAGGAAATCCATTAGGATTTGAATTTCAAAGAACAGTAACTAGTGGAATTATTAGTGCAGTAAATCGTACTATTAAATTAGAAGAAAATGAAAAAGTATCATATATGGAAGATTTAATACAAACAGATGCAACAATTAATCCAGGCAATAGTGGAGGACCATTAATAGACGCTAGTGGAAATGTGATTGGAATCAATGGTGTAAAAATTACATCAGCTGAAGGAATAGGATTTGCAATACCTATAAATGTGGCAAAACCAATAATTGAAAAATACCAACAACAAGGAGAATTTGAAGAAGCAAGTTTAGGTATATACGCATATGATAAAGAAGTTATACCATACTTAGATAATACTATAAAAATAGAAAATGGAATATATGTAATAGATGTAATTTCAAATGGACCTGCAGCCATATCAGGCATAAAATCAAAAGATATAATTACAAAAATTGATGAAAAACCATTAAATAAAATGACAGAATTAAGAAGATATATATATACTAAAAAGCCAGGAGAAGAAGTAACATTACAAGTAATAAGAAGAGGTGTTACAATGCCCATAAAAATTGTTTTAGGTAAAAAATAACAAAAAGTATTTAAATAAAAAAGAGGATATCTATTATTTTAGGACATCCTCTTATATTGTAAAAATTATTGATTTTATAAACCATAAAAATGATTATCAATACATAACTGTGCGCGAGAAGCGGTTTTTGTATCAGAATGTAGAGCATTTTGAATAAACTCTGGATGTTCTTTTACAAATTTCTCCATACTACCATCAGGATCTTTAATAAACTCAGATACTAAAGAAAATTGTGCATCATCAATTACATTTTTTGCAAAAGCATCTTTAAATAAATCCTCATCAATTGCAACAAGACTGTAAGATTTAATACCTAAATCCTCTAATCTTTCTTTTCCACCTTGCATTCTATCAACAACAGATAAAGACCAAATTAATTCTCCGCCTAAATTTTGAATAGCAGGAATCCAAGCACGAATAAAACTAGAAGCAACCGTAATTAAATCAGTAACATGAAGTACTTTTTTACCAGAAATAGAAGTAATAGCCTTTGTTTGTTCAAATTTACTATCACTTACATAAGTAGATAAATTTTTAAAAATAGAAATATGAGGTTTATCTAATAAATAAGAAAGAATAATAGAAAAAAACCAATCCCTTCTTTCTCCGCCAGAAATATAATCAATATCATCTATAGAAATTGTGCTTTTTATAAATGATAACATTTCATCAATAACATAATGATAAATAGTATTTGATTCATACTGCAATTTTACTTTATCAAGTAATTTTTTAGGAAGAGTTAAAGCATCTTTCATATTTTCATCTATAAAAGTTAATAAACTAGTAGCATCATTTTCACTACCATAAACAAAATGTGTATTAATAAAATAAGCACTAATCTTTCCAGAAGTTAGCCAAAAAGGTTTATCACCATGACATACTTTAACAGCATTTGTTTCAAATAAATATGATTTTAAATTATTCATATAATTTATGACCTCCTTAAAATATCTTTCATAATCATAAAATAAAAAACGAATAATGTCAAATAAATGTAAAATAAAAATTAGTTTTAAAAAATAAAAAATCTTGTCAAACAAAATCAAAAAGAGTAAAATAAGAAAAAAGGAGGACAAAAATGAAAAAAAAGGAAAAGCAAAAACAAAAAAGAATTATACTATTAGCAATCATTTTAATAATATTTGTAATTGGAATCATTTTAATATTTACGAAAAAACAAGACAAACCAGAAGATACATTAAAACAATACTTTGCAAATTTACAACAAAAAAATTATGAAGTAATGTATGACATGCTTTCAAAAAATAGTAAAAACAAATATAGTAAAGAAGACTTCATAACAAGAAATCAAAATATTTATGAAGGAATTAATGTCTCTAACATTATAATAGAAGAAAAAGAAATTAATAAACAAAAAGAACAAGTCACAATTAATTATCATATAACAATGGATACTGTTGGTGGAAAATTAGAATTTGACAATCAAATGAATATAGTAAAAGAAGAAAAACAAAATAAAATAGTATGGAGTTCAAAAGATATATTTCCTAAACTAACAAAATCTGATACAGTAAAAGTTAAAACTTCACAAGGAAAAAGAGGAAACATATATGATAGAAATGGGAAAATGTTAGCAGGCGAAGGAACAGCATCATCCATAGGAATTGTTCCAGGAAAAATGAATGAACAAACAAAAACACAAGACATAAAACAAATAGCAAATCTTTTAGAAACAACAGAAGAAAAAATAAAGCAAACATTAAATGCAAATTGGGTAAAACAAGACACATTTGTGCCAATTCAAACAATAGAAAAAACAAAGCAAGAACTAAAAAATAAATTATTGGAAATAAAAGGTGTCAAAATTACAGATATAAAAGAAAGAATTTATCCATATGGAGAAATCACATCACACCTATTAGGATATACACAAAACATTAGCCTAGAAGAACTACAACAATTATCAGATAAAGGATATAGCACAAACAGTATTATTGGAAAAACAGGACTAGAAAAAGATTATGAAGAAATGTTAAGACCTAAAAATAGTAGTGAAATTTTAATAGTAGATGAAGAAGGAAATACCAAACAAACCCTTACCAAAACAGGACTAGAAAATGGACAAGACATTACAATAACAATTGATATTACATTACAAGAAAAATTATATAATGAATTTAAACAAGATAAAAGTTGTTCAGTGATAATGAATTATAAAACAGGAGAAATTTTAGCATTAGTTAGTACACCAACATTCAATTCAAACGATTTTTCAATGGGAATTACTACAACAAAATGGAATAATTTAAATAATAATGAAAAGAAACCTTTATATAACCGTTATAAACAAACATGGACTCCAGGATCATCTTTTAAACCAATAATAGGAGCAATTGCTATTACAACAAATTCATTAGATCCAAAAGAAAACTTTGGAAAAAGCGGTACTAAATGGCAAAAAGATTCAAGCTGGGGAAACTTTTATATTACAACATTAAAAGAATATGGAAATCAAGTAGATTTAAAAAATGCCCTAATTAACTCAGACAACATTTATTTTGCAAAAGTAGCCCTAAAAGTAGGAACAAGTAAAATGGAAGAACAATTAACAAAAATAGGATTTGGAGAAAATTTAGAATTAGGACAATATGTAGCAAATTCAACATATGGACAAAATGGTAAAATTTCATCAGAAGGACAACTTGCAAATACAGGTTATGGACAAGGACAAGTATTAGTAAATCCAATTCATATGGCATCTATTTATTCAGCATTTTTAAACGAAGGAAATATGATAAAACCATACCTAATAAAACAAGAAAATAAACAAACAGAATATTTAAAACAAGAAGTATTTTCAAAACAAGCAGCAAATACTATAAAAGAAGACTTAATACAAGTAGTAGAAGATGAAGCTGGAACAGCACATAGTGCAAAAATTTCTGGAAAAACCATAGGAGGAAAAACAGGAACAGCAGAAATAAAAACTTCAAAAGAAGATGAAAATGGGACAGAAATAGGATGGTTTAATGCATTTAATTATGATGAACAAAATCCATTATTAGTAATAAGCATGGTAGAAGATGTTAAAAATAGAGGAGGAAGCCATTATTTATTACCAAAAATAAAAGAAGTTCTTAAATAAAATAGTAAATTTTAACAATAAAAATAAATATCCACAAAAGTTATCAACATATGTTAATAACTTTTGTGGATAAAATGTTAAATAAAAGTATTATAATTTTTAAATTCTTAGCAATTGATACCACCTTTCAAAAACATAGGGAATCATACTCCATAAAGTAATACTAGAAATATCCTTTTCAGCAACAATATTACAAGAACCAACAATCTCATCATTACAAGAAAAATTAATCTTGCCTAAAACCTGACCTTTAGAAATAGGAGCACAAACAGAATCATCTAAAATAATATTTTGAACAAGATTTTTTTCTTCACCTTTTTTCACTAAAGCACCAAAAGAACTTTCCAAAATAGCATTAACATTACCTTCAACACCTTTTGTAACATTTAATGAATTTACAACATCCCCTTTTTTACCAAACTCCTTATAAGAATAGCTACTAAAACCATAATCCAATAATTTCCCAGCTTCTGCAAAACGAATCTTAGTAGATGGGGCCTTCATAACAACTGCAATTAAAGACAAATTATCACGAGTAGCACTAGCAGATAAATTATATAAAGCAAGAGAAGTAGAACCTGTTTTTAACCCTGTTGCCCCCTTATAATTACGAATAAGTTTATTAGTATTTACTAAAGAAGACTTACCATCACGTAAACTATCCATCCAAATAGTAGTATAATTTGTAATACTAGGATGATTTACTAATAATTCACGAGACATTAGACTAATATCATAACTAGATGTTACATGACCATCCTCATCAATACCATGACAATTCTTAAAAGTAGTATCATTCATACCAAGAGCCTTAGCCTTATTATTCATTTGAATTACAAAACCTTCTTCTGAACCTGCTAAATATTCTGCCATAGCAACAGTACAATCATTTGCAGAAACCACGCAAATAGCCTTTAGCATCTCATTTACAGTCAATGTTTCACGAGTATCTAACCAAATTTGAGAACCACCCATATCCCTGGCATTCTCACTGCAAGGAATTTGAGTATCTAAACTAATTTTACCATTATCTAAAGCCTCCATAATTAGTAAAATCGTCATAATTTTTGTAACACTAGCAGGTCTTAACTGTTCATGCATGTTATGGTCATATAAAACCTTACCTGTATACTGTTCAATTAAAACAGCACTACCACACTCTAAATTAAGCAAATTAGAATTATCCGTAGGATTATTAATATCTGCATTAACATTAGAGGTAGTATCATCACTAGACCAAACAAAAACAGAATCACTTGCCATTGAACAAATTGGAAATATAAAACTGATTATAAGAATAAGTAAAATAAATTTTAATATTAAATTTTGTTTAATAAACATAGAAAAACCTCCATAAAAAAGATTATTAAACAATATGCTTTAAGGAAGAAAATTAGAATATAAAGTTATTTATTTAATTGAATAAAACAAAAATTAGTAAAATGGTTCAAATATAATACAAAAAAATCACCTAAAATATTGCAAAAGCTTACTGTAAATGATACAATAAAACAAGAAAAAATAATAGGAGGTATCATATGACAATCTTACTAAAAAATGGAAATGTAATTGATTATGCATCAAGATGTAACCAAAAGATGGATATTTTAATAAAAGATACAAAAATTGTAAAAGTAGCAAATCAAATTAATGAAGTAGCAGACAATACCATTGACTGTACAGGGCTAATGGTAATACCTGGGATGATAGATATGCATTGTCACTTAAGACAACCAGGATTTGAATATAAAGAAACAATTGAAACAGGTTCTAAAAGTGCTGTTAAAGGTGGTTTTACAACAATTTGTCCTATGCCAAATACAAAACCAACCCCAGATAGCGCTATTATTTTGAAACAAATAATAGAAGAAGCGAGCCGAGTAAACCTATGCAATGTCTTGCCATATTCTAGTGTTTCAAAAGGAGAAAAAGGAGAAGAATTAGTCGATTTTAAGGAAATGAAAAAAGCTCGGAGCAATTGCATTTTCAGATGATGGAATGCCAGTAGTAAACGCTAAACTAATGAGAGAAGCAATGATAAAAGCAGATAAAGAAGAAACATTTGTAGCATCACATTGTGAAGAAAAATCTGTAGCAACAGGAGCTATTAATAAAGGAGAAGTAGCAGAAAAATTAGGAGTAGAAGGAGTACTTCCAGAAGCAGAAGAAATAATGGCAGCCCGTGAAATAGTTATATCTGAAACAAACAAAATAAGAGGACATATATGTCATATTAGTACAAAAACATCAGTTGCAATGATTAGAGATGCCAAAAAACGTGGAGTAAAAATTACCTGTGAAACATGTCCACATTATTATAGTTTTACAGTAAAAGAAGTATTAGAATCAGGTACAAATGCAAAAATGAATCCACCATTAAGAGAAGAAGAAGATAAACTTGCAATTATAAAAGGATTACAAGATGGAACAATAGATGCAATTATTACAGACCATGCACCACATAGTGAAGAAGAAAAGCAAAAACCATTAAGCCAAGCACCAAATGGAATAATTGGATTTGAAACAGCACTAGCAGCTAGTATCACAAATTTAATTGAACCAAAACACATAGGATATTTAGATTTAGTACGATTAACTTCATATACACCTGCACAATTATTAAAATTAGAAACAAAAGGACAAATAAAAGAAGGATATGATGCAGACATTACAATATTTGATTCAAATATAGAATATGTATATGAAAAAGAAAGCATTGTATCAAAATCTAAAAACACGCCATTTATTGGTAAAAAATTAAAAGGAAAAGTAATGTACACAATTGTAGGAGGAAGAATTGTATACGAAAAATAAGAATAAATAATTTATAATTTGTATTAAATATATTTTATTGAAAAAATAAATGGAACAATTTATAGATAGGAGAAAATAAAATGAACAATGCAATGGACAGATTAATTGAAAAAATTAAAAAATTAGCTAATCCGACTGTAATTGGATTAGACCCAAGATATGATATGATACCAACAAGTATAACAAAAAAATACCCA
>CANAQC010000015.1 GCA_947363765.1 uncultured Clostridium sp.
TACTCAAAGTATATATTTTTCAAAAAAGTGTGACATATGATTGACTAACCTTCAATTGGTAATACATAAAAATAAATCATCACTTGATTTTATGTAAAATTTATGTTATAATGAAATTATCTTAAGGTAAAGGAGATTTAGTATATGGAAAAAAATTATTATTTACGGTTCGACCATTTAACACAGAAGGTAAAGGTTTTCAGGAGAACTGACGATTCTTTGATTCAATCCGTAGAAGTTATTAACGGAATAGTTTCTTCTATAGATGTGGAACAAATTGCACTTGCTCTTAATATATCAGGTAAAAATCAAATTACAGAATTAGAATATGATATCTTTTATGAAGACCGATACTGGCGTGAATTGGAAGAAGAATCTCTGCAGGAAGTGTAATTCACTTCAAAAAGAATCTTAGGTTTGGGGAATACATATGCCCATGCCTAAGGTTTCTTGCATATTTATACTTTACTCTGCTTTTTCTTTAATATTCCTTGTAATGTCATTAAAAACTACTAAACGTTGATTATTAAAATACATACAATATACAAAAACTGCTCAAAACCTTAAAAAATAAACCTTTGTAATTAACTATTAGTTAGTGTTAGTATTTACTATCTAGATAATAATAATGGCGATATATTAAATCAAAAGGCTATTAATTGTGATATTTTTAATATAGATGAAGCAGTAAATTTGTTTGAAGCAATTGAATATTACAAAATAATAAATATTGTAGAAAATGATATTGTATATGGTAAGGATGATTTTGAAATTGTATAAAAGATATAAAGAATGGCGATAAATTAATAGAAGTAGAAACAGTAGCAAATAATAACAAAATTAATACAATAGAAAAAATCAAAAAACAAATTATTGATTTAGAGATTCCTATTGATGCTACAAATTTTTTCGTAAAAAAAGCTGAAATAGAATTAGATAAGCTAATGAATAGATAACTTTAAAAGTTTGTGATGTTCGCTTGAATAATGTAGAAAATTATTGTAATATAATAGCAACCTTTCGCTGTCAAAGGTAGTTCTTACATAAGGACGGAAAGGGGGCAATTACAATGATACAACCTGACCTTATTCTAAAACTGATTGAACAGTTAATAGCTGAAAAAGAAAAGAACATCAAACTTCAATCACAATTAGAAGAATACAAAAAAGGTAAAGACTAATTGTGTCATACATAGTCTAATGGGGAAATTTGTTACAGGATTTCCTCATTTTATGAGCATAAAAAAGTAGATGTAGTTACAGATACATCTACAGCAAACAATATACATAACCTGACCTAAGGTACATTGTTTAATGTAAATATATGATAACATCTTTTTATGGATTTGTCAAATATAATTTAAAATCTCTATCTGATACTATCTGTGTATATCTCTCACTTGCATTAAAATTGCATTATAATTTATCTATACCTCTTAAAAGTATAGATAAATCAATACTTTTAAGATTAGTGAGTCCGTGCACCTCGACCATACAATAGCAATTTTTCAGGAATTGCAGAAAACTTTAAAAGTTTGATACTCTTTTTCTATGCAGTTCTCACAAATTCTCATATTCTTCTGATGATAACCTTATTAGAAATTTTGAGAAAGAAATATATACTAACTTCAATATTAAAAAGCAACTTGATATGGAAAATTTCGAAAAGAAAGAAAAAAAGAGTTCATAAAACGAACTCTTTTTCTTTTTAGATATGTTCAATCTTTAATTTGCCTGAATAAACATAGATGTTATTCTCTCCACTATGGAGTTCTACGCAATACTTATTCTTACTTTTAACCAGTTTAAATACAACTTTATCATGTGATGTAAGTTTGATATATTCTCCCCGTCCAATTTGAATTGCATCTTTAATAACATCAGATGGTACAAGGTTTTCTCGTTCTAACTTGCTCTTAGATTTTTTCCCATTAATAAAGTTATACTTTTTACCATCTACGATTAACATAACTACTACATATCCTTTTTTCATATCTTGTCCTCCTGTTTTTATTATATTGCCGATATGTAAATACTTTTTTATAATATTTATTATACCATATTTATGTGATTTTGACAACCTAACTAGAATATCATTTTTTATATAAGATTAAATAAATAATTTTTGTAATTATTTTATAATTTCTTTTAACTCAAACATCAAATTCTTTTTTAATTTCTTCCAATTACATCCTGCTATATATTCTATTGAAATATGTGATAGATATCCTTCTTCTTTTGCAATTTTATCCCATCTATCTACTGTTGGAAATTTTCCTTCTATCATCATAGATACTAAATGATTTTTTGAGTTTATATATGGATTAAGTGAATCTGTTTCTTCATAATATTTTTTAATTATATTTTCTAGTTTTTCTTCTATATTGCTTGACTTTTTTATTTTTATTCCTAAATTCAATATTTGATAATATAATAGTTCTTTATTCATTTGTATATTATATCTCACTTTTCTATAAAATTTGCTTCTATTATTCTATTTGTTCTATTGCATTTTTAATTGCTATATTTACTAGTTTATAAATAGATAAATTGTATTCATCTCTCATTTTTTCTAATTCATTAAAAAATGTCTCTCTTATTAGTAAAGAATGTTGAATTGTTAACTCATTTATATCTTTTGCATAAATTTTAATATTTTTTGTTTTTATAAGTTCTTCTATACATGCATTAATTAGCTGGTTTGTAGATGCTTGATATATATTTTTTGAAATTTCATTTAATTTTTCGTATAATGAATTGTCAATTACAATCGTCTTTTTTAATAAATTATCTCTTTTCCAAAATCTGTCAAATGCTCCCATAATTTCTCCTTATTTTCTATTAGTAAAATTATACTAATTATGGTATGCATTTTTTAACTATATATACATGCAGTTTTTATATTATACTTTTTATCTTAATTGTTTTAAACTAAGTTATGAAACTTTATAGTACTAATATCTTAGTTTATAGTATTAGTTTAATAAATCACACATTTACTAATTTCTCATAAAATATGTTAGGTGATATTATATGAGTATTATTTCTACAAACGTTCCTTACAATTCCTCTGTTTTAGAACGTAATTTAAAAAATTTATTACAAGTATATCCTTTTTTAAAATCTAGTATTATTGGTTATAGTGTACTTGGAAAACCTTTATATGTAATTACAATTGGAAATGGTTTAAAAGAAGTTTTTTATTCAGGAAGCTTTCATGCAAATGAATGGATAACTTCTCCTGTATTAATGAAATTTATTGATGAAGCTAGTAGCGCTTATGTTTATGATTCTAATTTATTGGGATTTTCAGCCAGAGAATTATTAAATAATGTTACAATTCATTTATGTCCTATGGTAAATCCCGATGGCGTAGATTTAGTAACTGGTTTTTTATCGAATAATTCCTCTGGTTATCGTATTGCTGAAAAAATTGCTTCTTCTTATGCGACTATTCCATTTCCAGATGGATGGAAAGCAAATATTAATGGTGTGGATTTTAAAATCTACCAACCAGTTTGCAAAGTCTTGTAGGTGTTGATTTGCAAGACTTTGCTTGTTTTACAATTTTAGTGATTTTTTATCATTTTTAGCCTGTTTTTTGTATATTTTCGTTAAGCAATTCTTCAATTTTGATAAATTCATCTAAGTTCTCATTAATAGAATCTAGTTTTGAAAAATTAAAATATATATACACATTTTTGTCTTTATCAATCTCAATTTTATTGATTAACCTGTATAAATATATTTTATCTATTTGCTCTAATTTCAAAAAGTTTTCTATTAATTCATCTAATTCTTTTTCTTCTTTCGTTTTGTTTTTGGAACTTATTTTGTCTTCTGTTCCAATTAATTTTCCATCTAATTCTTCTTTTTGTTTTATTAAATTTGTTCTGTCAAATATAAATTTTTGTGATACTCTAATGTAATCTTCTTCAAGAATTATGTCTTGTAATTTATCCATATACATTTTGTCTAGGTTGTTATTTATATCCAATATAGCCTTATCAATTTGTTCTAATTTCTTCTTATATCCATCTCGAATATCAAGTGTTTTGTTTTGATATTTTTCATAAATAGAATAAAAAACTTCTTTGTCTGCATATATTTGACATATCTTTTTCACAACATAAATTATATGTTTTTCAAACTTTTTATAATTAATACTTAATGGAAAACAACCTCTTTTTTTATAGTCTGCACATATTATATATGGATGTGATTGTGTGTTTCTTCTTGAATTTTTCTTAAGCACAATTTGCAGTTTTCTTTTGCAATGATAACAGTAAAGTAATCCCCTTAATAAGTAATCATATTTGAGTTTTGTATTTGTTCCTCTTTTTTCAAGAATACATTGTACTTTTTCAAAGGTGTCTTTGTCGATAATAGATTCATGTGTATTGTCAACTCTTATTTGATTTTCCTTTTCAACAGTTCTTATTTTATGTACTTTGTATGAAACAACGGATTTCTTATTTTGGACTGTATTTCCAATATACACTTCGTTTTTTAACATATTGCATAAGGTAACCTCATTCCAGTCATAGTTTGTTTTATTCTCATCTTGTATAATATCAGTTTTTCTATAACCAGTAGGAGATAAGTATTTGTTGGAATTTAAGTAATTTACTATTTCTACACTTCCATGTCCATTTGCATACATATCAAATATCTTTTCTACAATGTCTTTAACCTTCTCATCTATAACCAACTTATTTTTTATACTAGGATGCCTTTTATATCCGATACGCTGGAGTACTACATAGATACTCTCCATTCTTTTGTTTTTCCTTATAGACACTTCTAATTTTCTTTGATATGTCTTTAGCATAGTAGTCATTCATAATTGCTTTAAAAGGTGTTATATCGTTATTTGTGCTATCAATATAGGTATCTATTCCATCTGTTATTGCAACATACCTTATGTTGTTTTGTGGAAAGTAGTTTTCTATGTAATGCCCTGTTTTAATATAGTCCCTTCCAAGTCTTGATAAATCTTTTGTTATTACCATATTAATAGTTCTGTTCTCAATATCTTGTAGCATTTTATTGAATCCAGGTCTATCAAATGTAGTTCCAGAGATACCATCATCAACATATTCTTTGATAAGCTCTAAATCATTCTCCTTTACATATCTTTGCAAAATATTTCTTTGATTACCGATACTTTCGCTTTCTTGTTTGTCGCCATCTTCCCTTGATAGTCTTATATATATTCCGCACTTTGAAGCTTTGGCTATTTAAGTTTAGCATTTAACCTCCTATCCGTAATCATCTACAAGTATATTGTAACGTGCTCTATTTTAATTTGCAACTATTATTTCATTTTCGTAAAGGTTACCTTTTATCCGTTTTTAATTTTTCAATATAATCTTTAAAAATTAGCCCTACTGTTTCTTTCACATCTTGTCTTTCTTCTGTAAAAATACAATATGTATTAAATTCTAATTTATCTACTTTTATAATTTGTTTATCTTTCTTCACATTGGCATCAACTCCTATACTTTTATTAAAGTATTCTAATACAGAATATTAGAGAAAATGACTTGGTATGACACTTATAGTAAGTATATTGTTAAATATTTATATCTATAAAAAAGCATAAAAAATAACACCCAATAATGTTTTCACACTATTAGATGTTTCTATTTATACAAAATTTATTAATATTTTTATTTCCAGAATGTCTTGTAGCATAAGGATTTGCTACATTTTTGGTTTACTTTTTATACAACAACTTTTGAACGTAACAATCTATATGTAATACCAAAGTCATATTACATTTACAGCCATATTTTATAATGCTTTATTTTATTTGTCAAGACCCATTTGGAAATTTTTTACATTCTAAAATTAAGTTTATTGCATCTGAAAATCCGTATTTTGTAAAACTTTTCATTTTCATAAGCTCCTATGATATTAATTTTATCTATGTAACTATCTAGGCTATTCCTAACTTCTTCTAATTTTTCTGAATTATTTGATAAATCCTTTATTATTGCAAATAACTTATCATAACTATCATTATTTCTTGTTAGTCTTTTTATTTTTTGCCTATCCATTTCTGTTAATGCACATAAATTTTCTTCTCTACTTTCAAATAAATTTTCTAATACTCCTTTTTCATTTTCACACATATTTACTACCTCCATATTTATAATTTACTTGTAGTATAACGTGCTCAAATTAATTTGTCAGCCCCTTTTTTAATTTTTTCATCATATAATCAATATTGCTTATATTTTCGTTATCTAAAAAGAAAAATAGAGTTATGCTCGATGAACACAACTCCGCAAAAGTTTTAAACTTTTTCTTTATAATATATATTATATGCTACTATTATACCAATTGTCAATAATTTTATTCAAAAAATTGAAGTTTGCTTGTATTAAATTATTCTTACTATAATAGTCAATGTGATGTTCAATTCTACTCTTTAAATCTTGCAACTTTTCTGTTTGATGTTTTAAAACTCCATAACTTGTAGTAATTTTCTTGTTTAGATATAAAAGAGTAACTATTTGCTGTATTCTAGAATTACTCATTCTTTTGTTTCTAGTTTCTTTCGATATTCCTATATTAGCAATTTCATTTAATATTCTATAATTTGTTTTATAATCAGACGTTCGTGCTTTTAAATCATTTAAAATGCAATTATTATGAGCACATGCATTTCTCAGTTCTCTAACATTTTTTAATAAATATGCTTCATCTATCATTGTTTTGTTTTGTAATTCATTAGCAGCAAACATGTAAAACTTTATAAATCTACCAAATGAAATGATTTCTACAAATACCCAAATTGGATATTCTCCTTTATATTTCCCAACTAAGTCTCCACAATAAGTTCCTCTTATATTTTTATTTAATTCGTTTTCTAAAAAATCATATTCATTCTTAGTTTTTAAGCTTATTATATATTTTTCTACAAGTGAATATCCATCTTTAGTATTCTTCTCTACTTCTGATAATAGTTTTACTTTTGCATAATGTTCTAAATCAAGCACTATGCTTAACATTATTTTTCTTAATCTCATGTCTATGATTGATAAATCTTCTAACATCTTAAAATCAAGATTTATGTATTTTCCTTTATTATTACCTTGTTCATACTTACTAAAATTTTTTCTATATGATACTAATTTAAAGTAATTATTATTTTCTTCTAAATATTTTCTAGCATCTTGTATAGAAGTCAATTCAAACTTGACTCCCTTTGACTCTAAATGTTTTATTAATTCTTCTGCATTTAGCATTGGCTTTAATTCTTTGTACATTGTCTATTCCTCTTTACATATTTAATTTCTATAATTATTATAAATTATTTTTACTAATATTTCTATATAATATATGAAGAAAAAAATATAATATATTAGACTTTTTGAGTCATTTTGTACCGTTGCAATATCTCATTTGCTTCACTTTCGCTTTTATAATAAATCATTTTTTTCAGAATTTCTTTCTTTTCCTCAAATGGTATTTTATCATTTTCAAAATATCTTTTAGCTATTTGCATAAATTCTTCTGAATTTAAAGCTTTTTTATTAAATAGATTGTCCATACTAACATTGAAGTAATCACTAATAATTATAGCATCATATAAGCTCATTTCTCTTCTACCTGTTTCCCAACTAGATACTTTAGATCTACTTATATTTAAATCTTCTGCCATTTTTTCTTGTGATACATGCTTCAAAATCCTTTGTACTTTTAAATCAATTCCTAATCTATCATTCATTTAATTCCTCCTATAAATTTATTATTTCTCATAGTTTATCTCAAATTCTTCTAATACTGGAATAGCACCATATCTTCCAGTTAAATAATCTTTATTGTATGTCGCATCATTTCTAACTTTTTTACCTATTTTATTTTTACTATCTTCATCATCTTCTAATATATAATCTGATAAGGCATAAATTTCTGATACTCCATCTCTATTTTTTTCAGTAAACCATATTTCATCTCTTCTAAATGTATCTTTATTTAAGTTTACTGTATCATGTGTAGAATAAATTAGCTGTCCTTTACCAATATTTGTTTCACTATTATGAAATAGATTAATAATATATCTTGTTAATAATGGATGTAATTTTGCATCTAGTTCATCTATAAATAGTACCATTCCATTTTTTAGTGCATCCATAAAAAAATCAAATAAGTGGAACATTTTTCTAGTACCATTTGATTCCAAATCTAGTGGTAATGCTTTTAATTTGTTATCTTCTCCTCTATGGATTAATTCTACCTTTACTACTCTATTGTTGTTCTGTACTTCTTCTATTGAATCTGGCGTTGTTTTAATTCCTTCTATTCCCGAATCAAAGGTTTTTATAAATCTTAATAATTCTTTTTTGTATTTTTCATCACTTAGTATTTTAAGTGAAATTCTATTATTAATAAAATCTTCAAATCTTGGATTTCCTAAATCTAAGTAATTAGCATTTACAAACCATTCATAAACATTATTAAAATCTTCGTTGTCCTTATCTATCTTGCTATATATGTTTAAGAATAAAGTTCTTTCATCTATATTTGCTAATCCAGATATTTTATTATTTGATTTCATAGTAACATTATTTTTTTCTCTTTCAAAAATCGTATAAAATTTATTTATTCTTTTTATATATAACCATTCTGAAATTATACTATTTTTCAATACTTCAAAACCATATTTATATATTTTATTATTCTTAGCTAATATCTCAACTTCTAAACTAATTGGCTCATTATTTATCATAAAACTATATATGTTTTCTTCATCTATCGGAGAATTCTTCTTAGAATCATCACTTACTAATATTCTTTTTTTCATATAATCGAAGGCTTGTAATACATTTGTCTTTCCACTTGCATTAGCACCGTATATAGCTGCTACTTTTAAAAGATCAATATTTTCTGTTTTAGCAATATTGTATTCGTGTTCTTTTAATGCTGTAGCTTCCATATCTAGTAAATTTTCATCTTTAAAGGATTTAAAATTTTTAAAACTAAATCTAATTAACATTTCAATTTCTCTCCTCTCATACCATATTATATGCTAATTTTTATAAAATATCAATATTTTTGAGATTTTTTCTCAAATTTTATAATTTATTTTTATTAACTCTTTGCCATACATCCAAATCTAATTTTTTAGTAATTAAATCACGTATTTTATATTGTGCTCTCATAATATCATACATTCTTGCTCTTAAATTTGCTATTGCTAAATCATCTGCCTGTGTTAAAAATTTGCACAAATGTCTAACTCCTTTCGCAATCTCTTTTATTTCTTTGGTATTTTCCGAAAATGCACTTAAAATTTCATCTTGTCCTTTTAAATCTACTTATGTTACTTTTTCATAAATTGCAGCATCTCTTATGTAATTTGACAAGTATCTGTATCCATACATTTCTGCTTTTGTTTTTATTAAAGTTTTCTCTTCTTCTGAAACTCTTACTTTTAACATTTCAGTTCTATCTTTTGAATTAAATTTCATAATGTTACACTCCTTAAAATTTTAATTTTATCATTGAAAACTTACTCATATAATAATATCAAATTAGCAAAGCGAAATTTGACATTTTAGAGCAAAGACTTTTGCTCCGAATGGTAGGGTATTTTCTTCTGCCTAACATTCGCCAGCATGGTCCTGTGGACCACATATTGCTGTTTAGGAGAAAATCTCCTAATACCTTTTTAGCCCGCTGGGAGAAGATTTTTAAGTATGCTTTTAACTAAAATACTATAATTTTAAGTTCGTATTCTTAAATTTTTTTATCTAACTGTATTACTTAAAATTATATTTTTATCATCATTATTATTATATTTTATGTTATAACCTAAACTCTTGATATTCTCTAATAATGTTTTATTACTTTCATTATTTATCAATTTTGGCTTTGTTCTATCGGCAATTATCTTTGAATAATTTTCTCCTAATTTTACCAAATAATTCATTATATTTTCTCTAGTAATCTTACTAAAATTTTGATTCATTAATTTTATTTTTGTATTAGTACTTTTTATATTTGTTATAAGTCTTAATAACATTTTTTCACTTATTTTTTCTTTAAAATTGTTTTCTATTGATGTTAATGCCATATTCTCTAATAATTCTAGTGTTACATTTTCCAATTCTTCATCAGAAATCATATTGAAACACTTTCCTTTAATTGTTGGTGTAACATCTGATTTTAAAATTTCATTTATTTCACTTAATTCAAATATAATATTACCATTATCTATTTCTCGATGAAAAATACTATAGTTATTTTTTATAAGTACTAAAAGCATTTCTATAGAATAATTTCTTATATTATCTATCATTTCCAAATTGCACTCAATTCTTTTACATTCTATTAATTTTTGCAATTTTTCTTTCTCTAATTCACTTATTATAGCATTATCTAATTTATACGCACTAAATTTTAATATTGAAGAATATGCATCTTCATTTAAACCATTAGATAGTAATAAATCCTTTATAAAATTCAAACTGCTTTTATCCTCTATTTGAGTACCTTGTTTTAATATATTAGTTCTATTATCTTCGGTATTAAATATTTTTGTTAATACTTCATCTAAACCAAATTCTTTATAATAACTATTTATATTATTCCACTCTATTCTTATTAGATTGTTATTAAATATAAATTTCCATAAACTACTGTCTTTAATTTCTAATATATCTTCGATTTTATTCGTCTCTTTAGTTATAATATTTTGTTTACTTTCATTTTTAATATTAGAATTATTTAATAAGTCTTTAATTATTTTTGTAGGATTCTTTTGTTTATTTTGTAACCTATATATATTCTTTTAGTTTATCGTTAGTAGATATGCAATAATAATTTTCTTCTTCTATTTCATTTTTATTACTTTTATCTTCATTTATAAGTATTTCAAATACATTATCATAATTAATAATATATCTATTATTATCTACTATATATTTATATAGTTCGGTATTTTCTCTTAGTTTACATATATTATAATACTTCATATCAAATTCTATTATTTGGTATTTTATATATTCTAATTTTGTATTTTTTAAAAGATTATTCTTTTCGATATATTTAACTGTTTCGGCAATATTGTGCAACTCTTTTAATTTGCTTGTTTCAACATTAATTACAATTTCTTCTAGAAGCAAATTTTTATACTTTTGTTCAATTTTTGCTTCTTGTACTTTTTTTAATATATCTTTGTCTTGTTTACACAAACTAATAAACATTTTTTTCTTATTTTTAAAAGTCTTTGATTCATAAATACAATATTTAATAAATTCTATGTAGCTATTTGATTTAATTAATGTACTAATATATATGTTTTTCTTTTCAAAATAATCTTGTTTCTCAAGTAAAGTATCTAAAATATCTATATTAAGTATTTGTTCTTTTTTAAACTCTACATTTTTTAATCTTTTTATTATCTTTAGAGTATTATCTAATTTTTGTTTATAATCATTCTGCTTTCCATTTCTTATATTCATTATAAAATTATAATCTTTTTCTGTTATACTTCCTTCATGGAATTTATTAATATATGTATTATAATTTTCATCAATATATCCATTACTTAGCAGATACTTTACTAGATCACTATATTTTCCTAAGTCAACAGTAATTTTTTCATCTCTTTCTTGCATTAGTTCACTCAATGTATATTCTTTTGCCTTATCTATCTCTTGCTTTATTTCTTCTATCTCAATATTTATCTTTTCTTTTTTAGTTTCAATTCCCTCCTTAAAATCTTCATATTGTTTCAAAAAATTTGGACAATTTGATTTATAAAAATCTCTTAGCTTTTCCGTTTTCCAACTACTACCATATACATATTGTATTGTAGTTTCTTCATCAGAAATAAAATCTTCTACTATATTATCTGTATTCATTATATATTGAATTACTATTGTTTTTCCATTTGTATTCTGCAAAGTTATTTGATTATTACTACTAATATTACTTTTTATCATGTATATTGCTAATTTTTCAAAATTATTTTTTGATATTAAATTTTCTTCTAGTTTATCATATTCATCCCTTTTACCATCTATTTTACTCTCTTGTGTACTTATATATTTGCTTATCTTTTCATCTTTATTTTTAAAGCACTCATATATTTCTCCTTCTTTATTTTGTAATTTAGCAAAATCTTTTGAACATGTATTTTTATACAATAAAATCGCAAACAATTTTTCATAATTAGGCACTACTTTTTCTAAAGTTTTCTTATATATTAAATATTCATTAACTGTATTTTTTAGTATTCTCATATCTGCAATATATAGTGAAATATCCAAAATAAAATCTTCGGATAATTCATTTTCTAAACCATATTTTTTTATTGTTTTTAATAATTCTTCTCCAGAATTTTCATATGATACATAAGGCACAACAGGTATAATAAAGTCAAAAAATTTAGTTCTGTTATCAGCAATAAACATCTCATCTTTTATTGCATATATAAATTTTATTTTCTGCTTTAAGGTTGAATTTAGTGTAATGTTTAAATCTCGTAATCTTTCAAATATCTTTGGATTTTGAAATCTATCCAAATCTTCAAATACAATGTATTTATATTTAGCAATATTTAATATTTTCACAATAAATTCAATTTCATCGTTTAACAAATTACGACTTTTTTCCTTTTTAGTGTCTTGATTTACTTCTATTTCAATGTTCCCTAATTTTAACTTTATTTTTTGTAAATTCATTAAATATGATATTGAATAGCTAATTATACTTGTTAGGCATATTATTTCTAAAACAATAAATATCATAGTTGCCCAAAAGTTATTATTTAAATTATTGTTAATTGAATCTGTATTAAATAAATATATTGCAATATTAATAAATGCCACAAAGATTCCACTTAATATAGCTCCTTTTATATTTTCCTTCCTATTATATTTTTCTAAAATTGAATAATATAATTTTTCTATTATAATTTCCTCTAATGAATTAGATTCTGCAATTGCATCTCCCTCATTCTCTGTTTTTTCAAATGTTGCTAACGATATATTTAAATATTCCTGTTTATCAATATATTTATCAAAATATGATTGTATTAAACTAGACTTTCCAGAGGAATACTGCCCTGTAATTGCAATATTTTTGATTTCTTCTTTTTTCAAAGCAAACTTAAATACATCTTCTGCTTTATTTTCAACTGTATTATTAGGTATCAAAACCTCATATTCTTCTCCCATTTTAACTCTCCTTAAAAAAAGAAAAGCAGAATGTAAACTCATCATTCTACTTTTCTTTTGTAATCACATAAATTAATTTATATCAAATAACTCTACTGGATCAACTTTGAACTGTAGCATATTTGCTGTTTCTCTTCCAGCATCTCCACCTTTTCTTTGCATTCCAATTCTTCCTATTTTCAAATTTCCTCTACTAGTTATTTCTACTTTTCCTTCGCTATAATGGTTAATAGCAACATTTATAGGTTTTAATGTCCATCTAAATATATTTTCATACTTCTGTGCAACTAAAATCCATTCAGCTGCGAATTTTCCTCTACCTTTAACTATATCTAAAATAATAAGCATTTTATTTTGCTCAAAATATTGTAAAATTTCATTCTGCTCTTCTTCTGAAAATTCATCCATAAACATTCTTCTTTTGTCTCTAGTATTTTGCTTGTATGGTGGAATTTCACCAGTATAATACTTTAATAGTTTTATTATATTGTCTGGTATTTCCCACATATCAGCATAATTTTTTATCCATCTTTTATCTATTTGATTAAATCCTTTTTGATTACTTACTAATTTTACTTGTAAATTTTGAGCTTCTATAATATTTTTTAATTTTATAGTTACTTGAACTTGTACATCAGTTTTATACCCATGCAAAACTTCAGCATAAACATATTCAATATTATTCAATTCATATCCCATTGTTTTTAACCATTGCTGTGCTTCTACATCATTTCTCCAGTTAATAAATTTATTAGCAATGTCCTTTTCATTATTAAATCCATCTTTTGCTATTTTTGAACCTCCAGAACTATCCATTTTTTATACTCCCCTCATCTATAATACTTTTTACTACATATTGTAAAACATCTACAACTACACTATTTCCAAATTGTTTTTGAGCCTGATTAACTGATTCATCTAAAATGTAATTTTCTGGGTATCCCATCAGTCTAGCACATTCCCTTGGATGCAATTTTCTAACTTCATTATTTATATAATATAATCCCGTTTTTGAACCTGTTCCTCCACCTTCTGCCGATAAAGTTATAGCTTGTCCCATAGGATCATATATTCTATCTCCTTGTCCACCTTTGTTCACTGTTCCTATTCTTACTGGTTTATTATATACTTTAAACATATTTACTTGTTTATCAGTTTGAATTAATGAATATGGTTTATTTATAACATACTTTTTTTCATCTCCATTATTTATTAATACATCTTTTACACATTTTTCCTTATTTATAGGCTTTGGAAATTTATAGTTATTATTATCCAAATCTTTTTTTATGCAAACCATATATATTCTTTCCCTTGATTGAGGAACTCCATATTTAGATGCATTAATTACTTGATAATACATGTTATATCCTATGTTTTCAATATTTTCTTTAATAACTTTAAAAGTTTTTCCATTATCATGTTTCTCTAAATTTTTTACATTTTCTAATAAAAGCAATTCTGGTTTGTGATATTTAGCTATTCTAACTACTTCCCTAAAAAGAGTACCTCTAGTATCTTCAAACCCTTTCTGTTTTCCAGATATACTAAATGCTTGACATGGAAAACCAGCACATAAAATATCATGTTTAGGGATATCTACTTCATTTACTTTTGTAATGTCACTTAAAGGATAATCTCCAAAATTATTTTCATAAGTTTTACTCACATGCTTATCTATGTCAGAACTAAAAACACATTCTGCACCATATGATTCTAATGCTAATCTAAATCCCCCTAGTCCACAAAATAAATCTATAAATTTCTTTCCTTTTAAACTGTTTTTATATATTTTATCAAGTTCTATCATATTTTACCTCATACCTTTCGTATTTTATCATAAAATTTGATTTTTTTCTACATATAATAACGAATTTTATATTAAAAGTAAATACTTTCCATTTTTTACTTTTTCTATTATCTTCAATTGATTTAATTCTTTAATCGTTTTGTTTATTATTGAAATTGAAACATTTAAATGTTCAGCAAGTGCTTTTTGAGTTGTTAGTATCAAGCTATCTTGTCCTACATTATTTAATAAATGTAAGATAATTGATAATTGTCTTTTATCAAATTTCGCCAGAATGTCGCAAAATATTCTTTTATCAATTAGTACATCATCTTTTGAAACATTTAACTTATTTACTTTTCTTACTCTTTTTAGCATATTATAGGTCTGTTTGTGTGCTATTTTATTTAAATCTCTTGTTATCCACTTTAATGAAAAACTACAATTCTTTTTACTTAATTTTGTAGAAATTACATTATATGTTTTTATCATATCTCTTTTTATATCTTCATTATGTTTAAATATTTTCATTTTATTGTTTTTATTTTCAAAAAATGCTGGTACTTGTGTGCAATCTGTATTTATGCAAAATACTTGACTTTCACTTTTATTTATATAACAACTTAAAATCAAATTCATTGCTTGATATACTGCAAATACTTCAATTTCAGTAGAATTTTTTATTTCTATTCTACTCTTCTTGGAATATGACTTTAAAATTTTATTTTCTGACATTATTATAATTGAATATGTTGCAACACTACTTTTATCATCAAAACTAGCATCTGTATATATGTTATACTTTTTTTGCTTTTTCATATAGTATCACTCCACTCTTATTTTTTCACATTATATAACATATTTTTTGCTTTGTCAAACATTTGTTTTGATATTTTAAAAATTCTTTGCAGACATATTTGGCAATTTTGCACAGTCTAAAATTAAATTAATTGCATCTGAAAATCCGTATTTTATAGAACTTTTCGTTTTCATAGGAACCTGCAATATTTATTCTATCTATATAACTATCTAAACTATCTCTCACTTTATTCAACTTTTTTTCATCATCTGATAGCTCCTTAATTATATTAAATAATTTCTCATAAGTATCATTATCCTTTGTTAAATTTTCAATTTGCTTTTTGTCCATTTCTGTTAATACATATAAATTTGATTCTCTACTTTCAAATAGATTATTTAAAACTCCTTTTTCAATTTCACACATATTTACTACCTCCATATTTATAATTTACTGGTAGTATAACGTGCTCAATTTGATTTGTCAGCATTTTTTCTAATATTTCTATATTTTGTGAAATTTCTTTTTAAAATGAAAGATATTATATTCATATAGTAATCAACTTTCCATTATTATCTTAATATGATATTACAAAAACGCTTTGCTACTGTAAATATTTTTATACTTCCTAATTATATTTTTCTTATATGGAAGTTAATCAAATCCACAGGTGTGGATTTAAATTTACAATTTCCTGCACGGATGGGAACAAGCAAAAGAAATTAAGTATTCACAGGGCTTTACTTCTCCTGCCCCTCGTGATTTTGTTGGCTTTGGTCCTTTAACTGAGCCAGAAGCACTTGCAGTTTATGATTATACTCTTTCTCATTCTTTTAGGTTGGTTCTTGCTTATCACACCCAAGGAAAGGAGATTTATTGGAGATTCCAAAATTATTTACCAAAAGGTTCATATTATATTGGTGAACAGTTTGCTAATGTTAGTGGATATGTTTTATCGGATACTCCTTATAATTCTAGTTTTGCAGGATTTAAGGATTGGTTTATTCAAAATTACAATTTACCTGGATATACTATTGAGGCAGGTATTGGTGAAAATCCACTACCTCTTTCACAATTTGATGAGATTTATAGGGATAATTTAGGTATTTTAGTTCTTGGCGCTGTTTTGGCGTAGAATATAATAAAAAAGTTATAGAATTATAAATATAAATTCTGTAACTTTTTTATTAAGTCTTTTGAGACCCTAACTTCTTGAAATGCAATTTCTGTTTTTTTGTGTTAAATTCTTTAAAATTTGATTGTTATCTAATTCTTCTGTCACACATATATACGTCTTTTTTTCTGTATTCATTTAAGTTTATATTTTTTTATCTACTATTTCTTTTTTAAAAGTACTATATAATATATATACTACATTTTATATTTTAAATACATTATTTACTTTTATATCTTTTAGCATATTTGGTTTACTATTTTCTACTTCTTTTATTTTACTGTTCTCTACTTTTCATACTTTATAAGCATTATTATTTTCTTATATTACTGATTAATATGTTTTTTTACTAAATAAATTGATTTATTAATACTTGATTTTTCAGCATAACTTTTTATTATATCAATTTTTTCTACATTATAGTATTGTCATTCATATAGTCAAGATAATATAAAATGGAGTACCCTCCATTTTATATTTGTGCTTCTTCTTTATATCTTTTCGTTGCTTTTTTTTGCATTGTACTAATCTCTTTAAAATTTTCATGTTCGGATACCTCATCATCTAAATTGGGTATGTCTTTATATTTCCTTGTTAAACTATTATATTGTTCTTTACTTATGATGTTTGTATCTTGTAGTAATTGCATAAATTCTGTGTCATTTAGTGTTGATAGGTATTTTGCCCCAATCATTATTGCCATTCTTTCTTCCTTACTTAAATAATTGGGATTGTGTTTTCCGCTTTTGATACTAGTTAGAATTGCTTGTGTATCTTCTTGTAAATCTTGTTCTCCATATCCTACTAAATTTCCTTTTTGTATCTGACTTTCATAATATTGTATATATTGTTTAATCCTAGAATTTTTAGCAGTATAATCTAAACCTAATTCTTTTTTGTCTTGGTATAATTCTCGTTTTTCTACATATGTCCTTGCTAGTGTTAATTCGTCTTGAATGGATTGTTTTGTTGCCTCTTCTACAATTTTATCATAAAATGCATAATCTTCTGGATTAGTCTTACAAATATAATTAATAAATCCCTCATGTGGTGTATTTTTATATCGTTCTAATTCTTGGTTGATTTTTATATCTGTATTTGCATTTGGTAATCTTGATAAAATTTGATTTTCTAGTAGAATTTCTTTATATCCATTAATTAATTGTCTAATTGCTGGTGGATAGGTTTGTTTATCTTCAGTTAACACTACTTTCCTGACAGCTTTTATGTTATTACAATCAATTAATTCTCCCATTAATATCATCATTTCATCTGACATTTTAATTTTTCTTTTTGTACTATTTTTAATGACATCATTAATAAAAATTTCTCTAATTCTTTCCACGATATGGATATAATCCTTTTTGCTATTTGCCATATCAAATTCTTCTTTCGTAATTCCTATTTTGGTTAGAATTGTTCTATAGTCTTCATCTAAATAATCAATTATCTGACCATTCTCGTCACGAATCATTCCCTCTTGTAATCCATCTATCATATCAAGTGGAGCATAGGATATTTTATCTCCTAATCGCATTAAGTTTCCTTCTGATGTTGCTGGCTTTATTTTCCTATCGTATTTAGGTGTAGTATAACATTTCAACATCTCTGTTTCAAAATCTTGTTCCGTTTTAGTAAATTCTGGTATAAATATTTTATCTGGCATTTCTCCATTATGCCCATTGATGGCATCCATAATTAACCATAGACTTCTTCTTATTCTTGCTAACTCTTTTGACTTTATTTGTGGATTATGTACTTTTACTTTTTTAATAATCTCATCATATATTTGGTGGGTATAAATAAGTTCACTTGCTCCTAGTGTATTGTGACAAAAGCAACCCAAACCATAATCTTCAAGCACATTAGAAATCCACCATTCTCCACTATGACCTAAGAATGTATGCCCAGTATCATGATGTTTTCCCATGATTTTAATAATCTCTACATTTAATCCTAACCCTTTTGCAATTTGAGCAACAGTTTTTTCTAAATCTTCTGTATGTATCTTTCGATTAGTTGTTTGTGCATTAGACTTTCTCGTCCCCTTTACCATCATGGTTTCATCGCAACTTTTTTTGCTATATTTTGTCAATACCATATCAATT
The DNA here is from genome assembly GCA_947363765.1 of uncultured Clostridium sp. Classification (GTDB taxonomy): domain Bacteria; phylum Bacillota; class Clostridia; order TANB77; family CAG-508; genus RGIG8482. The sequence goes on from CANAQC010000015.1 coordinate 19,066, forward strand.
TCATTAGCATATTTTGCCAGTCTTTTTATTTGTATTGCTTTTGATAAATAACCTTTTGTATCTATAAATTTTTCTTTTGTATTATTTATTTGTATATTGGTTTTTATCATTTTCTTACTCCTTTTACAATATACAAGTATTATATCACCTTTATATAAATTTGTAAATTAATTTTTATCTTGTATTTATGACTCTTCTATAATATAATATTTAAAATTGATAGGAGGTATAACATTGTCTAATAAAATATTTGTATCACATGGTGATATCATTTTAGATAATATTTATGATGGAGATTTAAATTTAGTAAAGCAAGATGGTGGCGGTAGTAATTGGAATACTCTATATAATCTTTCTTATATGGGTGAAACTTGCTATGCTATTGGAAGTTGTGGTAATGATGAAGAAGGTCATATTGCAATAAATTCTTTAAAAAGGTTTGGTGTGAATACAGATTATGTACAATTTAACAATATTTCTACTAATATTATGAATATTATTATTCCAAATTCTGAATTAGGTGATGATACAATCATTCATAGCTGGTATTCTCCTATTACCAATAAACGTACTCTAGAATTTAGAGATAATTTACCTATTCATTTACCATGCCAACTTTCTGATAAAGAAGTTTTCGTATTATTAGATAAATTTGAAACAATTAATTTAGATTTTTTAAATAATATTCAAAATAAAAAAGTATGCTTAGATATTGGTCATTATCGTTTTATTGAACATTTTTCAAAACAATATTTAACGTGTTTTTTTAAGAATGCAAATTTGATTCAATTAAATAGTAATGTGCATGATTTATTATTTGAACGTCTAAATCTAAAAAATGAATTTGAATTTTTTGATTTGCTTGGTCTAGATTTATTAGTTATTACAAAAGGAAAAAAAGGTGCGATTTTTATTTTTAAAGAAAATAATGAATTTAAAAGTATTGAGCAATCTCCAGAAATAATTGCTAATGTTGTTGATTCTTGTGGTGCAGGTGATGCTTTTTTTGCCACTGTTATAAAAGAGTATGCCTATACTGAAAAAATAGATTACGATTTTATTTCACATACTTTTAACATTGCTAATAAAGCTTCAAGAAATGTTATTTCTCAATTGGGAAGCAGAAGAAGCTAATTCAAATTACAATATTTATAAAATACAACAAAGTGGCTTCACATGAATGATGCTTTTTGTCTGCAAGACTACTGATAAAAAGCAAAAATTTCTATTATTTATCAATACGAAGAAAACTTAATAAGTTTAATATATTAATAATTTAATTTAATATATTAATAATTTAATTTAAATTACTGACAAATTTCTACATAAGTGTTATAATAATTTTAGTTTTATTATAGGAGGAGATTTATTAAAATGTTTGATGTTGCTATTATTATGGGTAGTGATTCCGATTTAGAAGTTATGCAAGATGCTGCTAAGTTTTTAGATTTAATGGGAATTTCTTATGAAATGAAGATTTTATCTGTTCACAGAACTCCAGAAAAAGCAATGGAGTATGCTAAAGGTTTAAATGAAAATGGTGTTAAGGTAATTATTGCAGGTGCTGGAGGTGCAGCTCACCTACCTCGGTGTATTTGCAGCTATGGTTCCAACTGTTCCTGTTATTGGTATTCCTATTCATACAAAAACTTTATCTGGTTTGGATTCTTTGTATTCTATTGTGCAAATGCCATCACGGTATTCCTGTTGCAACAGTTGCTATTAATGGTGCCAAAAATGCTGCAATTCTTGCTACTTCTATGCTTGCTATTGGAAATAATGATGTAAAGGAGAAATTAGCCAGTTTTAAAAATTCTTTAAAAGATGTTGTTACTAAAAAAGACGATAAGTTACAAAATTTAGGTTATGATTCTTATTTAAAGCAAATGTAAATTAAATATGTTTGAATATAATATAAATTATTTTTTAGAAAAGAGGTTTTTTAAATGAAAAAAATTAGTAGTGGTAAGGTACGTGAAATTTATGAAGTAGATAATGATAGACTTATGATTGTTGTTTCTGACCGTATTTCTGCTTTTGATTATATTCTACCAAATACTGTTCCAAATAAAGGAAAAATATTAAATCAAATTTCTGCTTTTTGGTTTGATTTTGTTAAAGATATTATTCCAAACCATGTTATTTCAAATGATGTTAACGACTTTCCAAAAGAATTTCAAACACCAGAATTTGAAGGTAGAAGTATGCTTGTTAAAAAATTGAAAATGCTTCCAGTGGAATGTATTGTAAGGGGTTATATTACTGGTTCTCGGATGGAAAAGTTATAAGGAAAATGGTATGGTTTGTGGTATTAAACTGCCAGAGAATCTACAAGAATCACAAAAGTTACCTAAACCTATATTTACTCCTTCTACTAAAGCAGAGATTGGTGATCATGATGAAAATATTTCATTTGAAAAAGTATGTAATATGATTGGTAAAGAACTTGCTACTAAATTACGTGATAAAACCATAGAAGTATATTCAAAATGTGCTGAATATGCTACTTCTTGTGGAGTGATTATTGCTGATACTAAATTTGAATTTGGTTTAGATGAAAATGGAGAATTAGTATTAGCAGATGAAGTATTAACCCCAGATTCTAGTCGTTTTTGGTCAGCAAAAGATTATATGGTAGGTCAATCGCAAGAAAGTTTTGATAAGCAATATATACGTGATTGGATTAAATCTTCTGGCTATGACCCTGAAACAAAAGCACCAATTCCAAATGAAGTTATTAAAACTACTGAACATAAATATATTGAGGCATATGAGTTAATTACTGGAAGGAAATTTGAGGGTTAGTTACCTTTGATGAAGTCCCCTTTAAGTAATGGGGTTTTTATATAGTAATATTATTAATATAATAAAGGAGAAAAAAATGAGAGCTTTAATTAGTGTTTCTGATAAAACAGGAATTATAGATTTTGCAAACTCTTTACAAAATCTTGGAATAGAAATTATTTCTACTGGTGGTACTTATAAAATATTAAAAGAAAATGATGTATCTGTTATGGAAATTTCAGAGTTAACTAATTTCCCAGAATGTTTAGATGGTAGAGTGAAGACTCTTCATCCTAGTGTTCATGCTGGAATTTTAGCAATACGTTCTAAACAAACTCATATGGAACAATTAGCTAGTTTAGGAATTAAAACTATTGATATGGTAGTTGTTAATTTATATCCTTTTAAACAAACTATTTTAAAAGATGGCGTTACTCGTGAAGAAGCTATTGAAAATATCGATATTGGTGGTCCTACTATGCTTCGTAGTGCTGCTAAAAATTATCAAGATGTTAGTGTTGTTACTGATCCTAATGATTACGAGAAAGTATTAATGGAATTAAAGGAAAACGGAAAAGTATCTATTGATACAAATTTTTATTTAATGCAAAAAGTATTTGAACATACTGCTAATTATGATACTATGATTTTTAATTATTTACGTAGTGAAAGGAATGATAATTCTTACCCTCAAGAACTTTCTCTTACTTTTGAAAAGGTACAAGAAATGAGATATGGTGAAAATCCTCATCAAACTGGTGCTTTATATAAAGAGATAGGAAAATGCGAAGGTTCTCTAACAATAGCAAAACAATTAAATGGAAAAGAATTATCATTTAATAATATTAATGATACTAATGGTGCTTTAGAGTTATTAAAAGAATTTGATGAACCAACTGTTGTTGCTTGTAAACATGGAAATCCTTGTGGGGTTGGTAGTAGTGACACTATTTTTGATGCTTGGAAAAAGGCATATTCTGCTGATAAAACTTCTATTTTTGGTGGGATTGTTGTTTTAAACCGAAAACTTACTAAGGAAATTGCAGAAGATATGTCAAAGATTTTTTTAGAGGTAATTGTTGCTCCTTCTTATGAGCAAGAATCTCTTGATATTCTTTGTCAAAAGAAGAATATACGTGTATTAGAATTACCAAGTATTTGTGTTAAACAATCAAAAAATGCTTATGATATTAAGAAAATTAATGGTGGAATTATTATTCAATCTATTGATTCAAAATTATTGAATGAAGATTGTTCTTATCAAATTATTACTAAAAGGACTCCTACCAAAGAAGAGTTAGAAGATTTATTGTTTACTTGGAAAATTGTAAAGCATACAAAATCTAATGCTATTGTTATTGGAAAAAATAAGCAATCTATAGGAATTGGTCCTCGGACAAGTTAATCGTATTTGGTCAACAAAACAATGTTTTGAACATGCAAAGGAGTTAATTGGTGATGATATAACAAATGGGGCTGTTCTTGCATCTGATGCGTTTTTCCCATTTGATGATTGTGTAGAATCAGCTCATCAAGCTGGTATTACTGCTATTATTCAACCAGGTGGTTCTGTTAATGACCAATTGTCAATTGATAAGTGTAATGAATATGATATGGCTATGTTATTTACTGGTATAAGACATTTTAAACATTAAAAAATAAAAAATGGGCGATTTTAATTGCCCATTTTATTATTAATTTTTCTTATTGCGTTTATTATACTTTCACTTCTACACTAATATCTTTTGCTAACTCTTTATATTTTTCAAGAGTTGGCTCTACTTTATTTTTAATAAAATCTTCTACTTGTTTTGGTGCTCTTCCACATAAATGTTCTGGATTTAATATTCCGTAATATTTCTTCTTTTGTAAGTCCAAATGTTTTATCTTTTGCAATTCGGTCTACTAAATCGTTTGGTTTTCCAAATTCTTTTACTTGTTTTCCTGCTTCCATTGAATATATTCGAATTTTTTCATGAAGTTCTTGGCGATCTCCACCTTTTAATACTGCATTCATTAGAATTTCTTCTGTTCCCATAAATGGTAATTCTTGCATCATATTTGTTTTAATTACATTTTCATATACTACAATTCCTGAAGTAATATTTGCATATAAAATTAGAATAGCATCTACTGCTAGAAAGCTTTCTGGTATACAGATTCTTTTGTTAGCAGAGTCATCTAAGGTTCTTTCTAACCATTGGGTAGCAGCTGTAATACTTGGGTCATTTGCCAATACCATAACATGTCTTGCAAGTGAGTTAATTCTTTCGCTCCTCATTGGATTTCTTTTGTATGCCATAGCAGATGAACCAATTTGTCCTTTTTCAAATGGTTCTTCTAATTCTTTTTCATGTTGTAATAATCTCATATCATTAGCAAATTTAGAAGAACTTTGTGCAATGGCAGATAGTAGGTTTAAAACTCTTGCATCTAATTTTCTAGTATAGGTTTGTCCGTGATACCTCATATACTTTGCTAAATCCCATTTTTTCTGCAATTTTTCTATCTATCTGATTTACTTTTTCTTCATTTTTAAATAGTTTCATAAAGCTTTCTTGTGTACCTGTTGTTCCTTTACATCCCAATAATTTTATATTATTTTGTACAAATTCTAATTCTTCTAAGTCTTCTAATAAGTCTTGCATCCATAAACATGCTCTTTTTCCTACAGTAGTTAATTGTGCTGGTTGAAAATGTGTGTATCCAAGACATGTAACATTTCTATTTTTGAATGCAAATTTTTTCAAGTTTTGAATTACTAGTATTAGTTTTTGTTTAATAAGTTCTAGGGCTTCATGCATTAAAATAACATCTGTATTATCTGTTACGTAGCATGATGTTGCTCCTAAATGGATAATTGGTTTTGCACTTGGACATTTAGTACCAAATTCATATACATGTGCCATTACATCATGTCTACATTCTGCCTCTCGTTTTGCTACTACCTCATAATCTATGTTTTCTATATTGTTTTCCATTTCTCTAATTTGTTCATCTGTAATATCAATCCCTAATTCTTGCTCGGTTTTTGCAAGTGCTATCCATAATTTACGCCAGGTAGAGTATTTTTTATTACTTGACCATAAATAATTCATTTGGCTACTTGCATATCTTCCAGATAGTGGGGTTTTATAAATATTATTTTCCATAAATTTTCTCCTTTTTAGAATGTTTTTGTTACTAATAGATTAGGTCCCCTTGTTTCTAATCTTTATATTCTAACTATAATATTCTACGCCAGATTCAAATAGTTTTTGGTTTTTGTTTCCTGGTATATTTGTTAATATATCATTTCTATAACTTCTTTCTGAATGTCCCATTTTTCCTAAAATTCTTCCATCTGGACTTGTAATTCCTTCTACTGCATATGTTGAACCATTTGGATTATAGATTATATCATAAGTTGGATTTCCTTCTAAATCTACATATTGGGTTGCTATTTGTCCATTTTGTATTAATTTTTTCATTACTTGTTCTGATGCTACAAATTTTCCTTCTCCATGTGAAATCGGTATTACAAATTCTTCTCCTACATGTACTTTGTTAAACCATGGTGATATATTTGATACAATTTTCGTATTGACCATTTTTGATTGATGTCTTGCAATATTATTGAATGTTAGGGTTGGCATTGTATCATCCATATCCATTATTTTTCCATATGGTAATAATCCTAGTTTAATAAGTGATTGGAATCCATTACATATTCCTAATATTAGTCCATCTTTATCGTTTAAATGAGCATGTATAGCTTGTGTTAATTTTGGATTCCTTAATACTGCTGCAATAAATTTTCCAGATCCATCTGGCTCATCTCCTGCACTAAATCCTCCTGGTAACATTATAATTTGTGCATTTTTGATTTGTTTTTCAAATACATCTATTGATTCTAATAAGGTTTCTGGTTTTAGGTTTCTGAATACTGCTGTATTAACAATAGCTCCTGAGTCTTCAAATGCTTTAGTTAAATCATATTCACAGTTTGTTCCTGGAAATATTGGTATAAATACTCGTGGTTTTGCTATTTTAATTTTTGCTTTTCTTATTGTATCATTGGTTTTTTGTGGTATATTTATCTCTTTTTTGTCAAATATAGTACTTACACGTGTAGGAAATACCTTTTCTAATGGTTGTTCCCATATGGTAATTAGTTCGTCTAAAGATAATGTTTCATGTTCCGAAATTTGAATTTTTTCTTGTTCTATGGTATGTCCTAATTCTTCTAGTTTTGTTTCTTCTACTGGTTGTTTTAATTCTATGATAAAACTTCCATACATTGGACTAAATACATCTTCTTGTTTTGTAAATGCAAATCCAATTTTATTTCCTATTGATGATTTTGTAATAGCATCTGCTATTCCTCCATGACGAATGGTACTACAAGATAATACTTTTCCTTGTTTGACTAATTTGTTTATGATTTCATAATTTTCCTTTAAGTCATCAAAATCAGGAAGTAAGTTTTTATCTATTTTTGTTTTTAATATCATTACTTTTGAATTTACTTTTTTAAATTCATTTGAAATTACATCTTCTACTTTGATAGTTCCTACACAAAAAGAGGTTAATGTTGGTGGAACATCTAGTTCATTATATGAACCAGACATAGAGTCTTTTCCTCCAATTGCTGCAATTGATAATTTTTCTTGTACTAAATAAGCTCCTAGTAATGCTGATAATGGTTTTCCCCATCTTAATGGTTCATCTTTTAGTTTTTCAAAGTACTCTTGGAATGTTAACCATGCTTTTTTATAATCTCCTCCCATTGCTACATATTTTGTAACTGATTCAATAACTGCATATACTGCTCCATAGAATGGACTCCAGCTTGCAAGGTATGGATTATATCCATAGGTCATAACTGTTCCTGTATCACTATACCCATTGATTGTTGGAATTCTTGCTGCCATTCCTTCTGTTGGTGTTAATTGATATTTTCCTCCAAATGGCATTGTAATGGTTCCTGCTCCTATTGTAGAATCAAAACGTTCTACTAATCCTTTTTGTGAACAACAATTTAGGTCACTAATGGTTTGTTTCCATGTTTGTATAGTATTTATTACTTCTTTTTTCTTAAAGTAATTTTTTGTATTATCTGGTTCTTCAATTATTGCATTTGCTTTTTTTACATCTCCATTTGTGTCTAAAAATTCACGACTAATGTCAACAATGCATTTTCCACGCCAGTACATCTTTATTCTTGGTTCTTGTACTACATCTGCTACTAAGCTTGTCTGTATGTTTTCTAATGATGCTAATTTTTCAAATTCTTCTACATCACTTGCACGAACTACTACTGCCATTCTTTCTTGTGATTCTGATATTGCAAGTTCTGTTCCATCTAGTCCTTCATATTTTTTTGGTACTTTATCTAAGTTAATGACTAATCCATCAGCTAATTCTCCAACAGCAACTGATACTCCTCCTGCTCCAAAGTCATTACAGCGTTTAATTAGTTTAGTTGCTTCTGGATTACGGAATAGTCTTTGTATTTTTCTTTCTTCTGGTGCATTTCCTTTTTGTACTTCTGCTCCACAAGTGGTTAGTGATTTGCTTGTATGAGCCTTTGATGAACCTGTTGCTCCTCCACATCCATCTCTTCCTGTTCTTCCACCAAGTAATATTACTTTATCTCCTGGCTCTGGACGTAATCTTATTACATTTTTTGCAGGTGCTGCTCCTATTAATGCTCCTATTTCTAAACGTTTTGCTACATATCCTGGATGATAAATTTCCGTTACTTGTCCTGTTGCAAGTCCTATTTGGTTTCCATATGAACTATATCCTCTTGCTGCTTCATTAGTAAGTTTTCGTTGTGGTAATTTGTTTGGTAATGTTTCAGAAATACTTTGTCTTGGATCTCCACAACCAGTTACTCTCATTGCTTGATATACGTATACACGTCCTGATAATGGGTCACGAATAGCTCCTCCAAGACATGTTGCTGCTCCTCCAAATGGTTCAATTTCAGTTGGATGGTTATGAGTTTCATTTTTAAACATAATTAAGTATTCTTCTGGTTTTCCATCTACTTGTATGGTAGCTTTTATGCTACATGCATTAATTTCTTCAGACTCATCTAAATCTTTTAAAAGACCTTTTTTCTTTAATTCTTTGGCAGCAATTGTTGCAATATCCATTAAACATATGTCTTTTTTTCTATCTTCATAAACATATTTTCTTGAGTTAATATAGTCTTCATAAATTTTTTGTAGTAAATCCCATTTTATATCAATGGTTTCTAATTTGGTAAGAAATGTAGTATGTCGACAGTGGTCTGACCAATAGGTATCTATCATTTTCATTTCTGTCATGGTTGGGTCTCTTTTTTCGGTATCTCTAAAATAGGTTTGGCAAAATTTTAAGTCTGCTAAGTCCATCGCAAATCCATATTTTTGATAAAACTTTTCAGCATCTTCGTCTGTCATGTTTATAAATCCTTCAATAACAGCAACATCTGCTGGTTCTTGCATGTTGTCTTCTAATACATTTTTCTTTTCAAGATTTGCTTCACTAGAATCTACGCTATTTATTAAATATTTCTTGATTTTTTGTAATTCTTCTTCTGAAATATTTCCTTTTAGAATATATACTTTTGCAGATTTTGCTATTGGTCTTTTTTCTCCACTAATAATTTGCAAACATTCTTCTAAGGAATTTGCTCTTTGGTCGAATTGCCCTGGTAAAAATTCGGTTGCAAATACCTTGTCTTGCTCCATAAATGGATATTCTTCCTCAAAATAGACATCTACTTGTGGTTCAGAAAATATTGTTTTCTTTGCTTTTTCATACGTATCCTCATCTATACCAGAAACATCATAACGATTTAATAAGATTAGTTCTGTTAAGCCTTTTATTTGTAAGTTTTCTTGTAAATCTTGTAATATGTTTTTTGCTTCGATGTTAAATTCTTCTTTTTTTTGTACATAAATTCTTCTTACCATTTTTTTTGAAACCTCCTATTTTTATTTTATTACAGATAAATTATATTATAAATGGACAATTTTATCAAGATTTTTCTTAGGGAAACAACAAAAAAGCAGATAACTGTATTGTAAAAGGCTTGCATAATATGCAAGTCTTTTGGTTTATAAATTAATATTGATTTCCTTGTTTCCTTCTATGACCTCTCCTATTACATACACTGTCTCCCCTGCTTCTTTTAGGATCTGTAGTGCCTTTTCAAGTTCTTTTTTTGATACAATAATTGCCATTCCTATTCCCATGTTGAAGGTGTTATACATGTCTCTTAATGGTATGTTTCCTTGCTTTTGAATTAGTTTGAAAATAGCTGGTATTTCGTAGGCATCTTTATTTATGGATATGGCTACTTTTTCGTTTAGCATTCTTGGCATGTTTTCAAAAAATCCTCCACCTGTAATATGCGAAATGCCTTTTACTTTTATTTGTTCTATTAAAGATAATACTGGTTTTACATAGATTTTGGTTGGGGTTAGTAGTGCTTCTCCTAGTGTCGCTCCTAGTTCTTCTTTATATTCTTTTAGATTTTCTTCATTTACCTGAAATACTTTTCTTACTAATGAAAATCCATTAGAATGAACTCCTGATGATGCAAGTCCTATTACCACATCTCCAATTTCTATATCCTCTGGATTTATCATTTTTTTCTTGTCTACTATTCCTACACTAAATCCTGCTAAATCATATTCATTTTCAGAATATAGTCCTGGCATTTCTGCTGTTTCTCCTCCTACTAAGGCACAACCTGCCATTTTACAACCATCTGCTACTCCGCTTACAATAGTTGCTACCATTTGGGGTATATTTTTCCATAGTGACATATAGTCTAGAAAGAATAATGGCTTTGCTCCACAACATATAATATCATTTACACACATGGCAACACAATCTTGTCCAATGGTATCGTGTTTATTCATTAAGAATGCTAATTTTAATTTGGTTCCTACTCCATCGGTTCCAGATACTAAAATTGGTTCTTCCATTTGTTTTGTATTAATACTAAATAATCCTCCAAATCCACCAAGGTCAGATATTACTCCACTTGTATAAGTTTCTCTTACTGATTTTTTCATTAATTCTACTGATTTATATCCTGCTGTTACATCTACTCCCGCTTCTTTATAACTATTGCTAAAACTTTTTTCCATAATATTTTCTCTCCTTAATATCACTTATTTATAACAATTTATAATTATTTGACTATTGTTTCTTTTTCGTCTGCACCAATTCCAATATACTTAATTTTTACTTTTGTATATTGTTCTATAAATTCAATATATTTTTTTGCGTTTTCTGGTAATTGTTCATATGTAGTAATTCCATTAGGTAGTTCCCATCCTTCAAATTCTTCATAAATTGGTTTACAATTTTGTCTATCTATTGGTATATATTCAATTTTTTCTCCTTTATACTCATATGCTACACATACTTTTATTTTTCCCAATTTTCCAATTGTATCTATATGATTTACACATAAACTTGTTAATCCACATATAAAACATGCATTTTTTATCATTACCAAATCAAGCCATCCGACATCTTCTTGGCCTTTTTGTTGTTGTTCCATATTCATGTCCTATTTCTCTTATGGTATCTCCTATTTCATTGTTTTGTTCTGTGGTAAATGGTCCTTCTCCTACTCTTGATGAATATGCTTTCATAACACCTATTACTTCATCTATTTTGGTAGGTCCAATTCCTGCACCAGAAGCAGTTCCTGAGGCATTACAGTTTGAAGATGTAACATATGGATAATCTCCATGGTCTAAGTCTAAGTATAATGCTTGTGCTCCTTCTACAATAATATTTTCTTTTTTTTCGTCTGCTTGTATTAAAATAGATCCGTGTATCACATATATATGGTTCTAATTTTTTAGCATATTTTTCACATAATTTATATTCTTCTTCTGGATTGATTGTTGGTTCTTCATATTGTTTAAACATGGTATTTGCAACTAATAATGATTCTTCTATTTTCTTTTTTAAATTTGATAATTCACATAAGTCAAACATACGGATTCCTGTTCTGTTACATTTTTCTGAATAACATGGTCCAATTCCTCTTTTAGTAGTACCTATCTTTTTTGCTTTTAGTTTTTCATATAGTGCATCTAACTTTTTATGATGTGGCAAAATGATATGTGCTCTTTGACTAATATGAAATCTATCTTTTGTAATTGTTATTCCTTCTTTTTCCATTTCTTCTATTTCGGATATTAATACTTCTGGATCAACGACAACTCCTGGTGCAATTATACAATTTGTATTTTGTCTAATAATTGCTGATGGTAATAAATGCATTTTATATTTTTTTCCATTTGCTACTACTGTATGTCCTGCATTATTTCCACCCGTTGCTCTAACAACTATTTTTGCATTTTTTGATTCATAATGAGATGCTCTTCCTTTTCCTTCATCTCCCCATTGAATTCCTACAATTAGTTTAATCATATATTTTCCCTTTCTTAGTTCATTTGAACTGTTCCTACAATTTCATTTATATCTTTTATGTTATATTTTTTCATATAATCTTCTATTCCATCTACTACTTTTATGGCTGTATCTGGTGCAATAAAGTTTCCTGTTCCTACGGATATAGCTCTTGCTCCTGCTAATATGTACTCTATTGCATCTTGCGGTGTTACAATTCCTCCTAATCCTAAGATTGGTATGTTTATGCTTTTTGATACTTGATATACCATCCTAACTCCTACTGGTTTTATACATGGACCAGATAGTCCTCCTGTGTTATTGGCAAGATGTGGTCTTCTTGTATGAATGTCTATACTCATTCCAAGTAATGTATTAATTAATGATACTCCATCTGCTCCTGCATCACTAGCTCCTTTTGCAGGCATTGTAATATCGGTTACATTTGGCGTTAGTTTTACAATAAGTGGTTTATCTAATACTTTTCTTACTTGTGATGTTACTTCTTTTACTCCTTCATAGGTTGTTCCAAATGCTAGGCATCCTGCTTTTACATTAGGACATGATAAGTTTAATTCTACTCCATCTATGTCTAATGTATTTAGTACTTTTGCAAGTTCTACATAATCTTCTATTGTGCTTCCACAGGCATTTACTATAATGGCTGTATCAAATTTTTTTAAGTATGGTAAATCATTTTCCATAAAATAAGTAACTCCTGGGTTTTGAAGTCCTATGGCATTTAACATTCCTGCTGGAGTTTCATATACTCTTGGTGGTTTATTTCCTGCTCTTGGTTTTAGAGATGTTCCTTTTGTACAAATTCCTCCGAAGTTTATTTAAATCAATAAATTCTTCAAATTCTCTTCCATAACCAAAGGTTCCGTGATGCTACGGTTACTGGATTTTTCATTTTTATTCCTGCTAAATTAACACTTGTGTTCATGTATATTCCTCCTTATTTCTATCTATATTTTGAAATGTAGGGGTGAAACTTGTTTGTGTGAATTTCTTCAAAGAGGTGAGTGATTAAAATCGCCCCTACATTACTTATATTTTTATTATAGCTATTTTCTAAATTTCTACATCATCTGCATTAAATACTGGTCCTGCTTTACATACATGCCAATAAACTGGTTCATCACTTGGACTTTTTGCTGTTTTTACTGCACATCCTAAGCATACTCCAATTCCACATGCCATTTTTTGTTCTAGTGATATTTCACATGGAATTTTATTTTCATTTGCATATGCTTGTACTGCTTTTAGCATTGGTAATGGTCCACATGCAAATATTTTATCTGGTACTTCCTCTTCACAGTCTTTTTTTAGTTCGTTAATTGCAAAACCAGAAATTCCATAACTTCCATCATCTGTTGTAATGGTTAATTTATCTGATACTTGTTTAAATTCTTCTTCTAATGTTACTAACTCTTTATTTCGAAATCCTAAATACACGTTAACATTAGTACTTGTTTGTTGTTTTAATTCTTTTGCAAGTTCATATAGTGGAAATATTCCAATACCTCCACCAATAATAGCTACTTTTTTGTAGTCTTTTATTTTAAAGGTTCCATATCCAAGTGGTCCAAGAATATCTAATTTTTCTCCTACTTTACGCTTACTTAATAATTCTGTTCCTTTTCCTTTTACTTGGAAAATAAATTCTAATATACCATTTTGTTTGTCTAAATTATATATACTGATTGGTCTTCTAAGTAAGGGTTCTATTGCATCTACTACTCGAATCTCAATAAAATGCCCGAGGTTTTGCTTGTTTTACAATTTCATCTGCTTGTACACTAAATTTATATATGTCTTCTTTTAACTTATCAATTTTTACAATCTCTGCTTTGCAATTTATTTTCATCTTTATTCTCCTTTTTATTTTTATATTTTTGGTAATATTTGAATGCACTTTCTCTTTTTTAGGTTGTAGAGTGAATTTTAATCGATTGTTTTTTCGATGAGTGAACATTTAAAATGTCTTATATTCATATTTAGAATATTATTATTAATCCTTAATTGCTTTGTTTAATTCATCTCTCATTCTAATGGCTTCTGCTCTTGTAGCACTCGCAAATTCTTCTTCTGAGAATTGATTTTTATATGGTTCTTTTTGGTATGCACACATTAGGCTTCTTGAAGCATTCACAATTCCACCTATTCCATTTTTATCAAAACCTAGTGCTATATCTTCTGCTTTTCCTCCGCTGAGCTCCATATCCTGGTATTAGGAAGAATGTATGTGGTGCTAAGTTTCTTAATGTTTTTAATTGTTCTTTATATGTTGCTCCTACTACTGATGATACACTGCTATATCCATATTTACCAATTAAATCTTCTCCCCAGTTTTCAATTAAAATTGCTACTTCTTCATATATTGTTCTTCCATTTTCTAATTTTAAGTCTTGTAATTCTCCTGAAGATGGATTTGATGTTTTGTCTATTATAAATATTCCTTTTCCATATTTCTTACAGTCTTCAATAAAAGGTTTGATTCCGTCTATCCCTAAGTATGGGTTTATTGTTACAAAGTCTACATCAAATATTGCTTCTTCTATGTCTAGTAATGGCGTTTTTCCTAAATATGCATTAGAATACCCTGTTGCAGTTGAACCAATATCTCCCCTTTTTATGTCTGCAATAACTATCATTCCTTTTTGTTTTGCATATTCACATGTTATTTTAAATACTTGTATTCCTTTTGTTCCAAACATTTCATAAAATGCTATTTGTGGTTTTACTGCTGGTATTATGTCATATGTTGCATCTATTAGTTCTTTATTAAATTCTAATATTGCATCACATGCTCCATCTATTGTTTTTGGGTATTTTTTTGTTATACTTGTTGGTATCATATCATATCTTGGGTCTAATCCA
>CANAQC010000016.1 GCA_947363765.1 uncultured Clostridium sp.
TTAGCATCTAATGTAACATTTGAAATTTTAATAGAATAATTAATACTAGTAGCTTCTTCTATTGGTTGATTTTTTGTATTTGAACTAGGTACAATTTCTATTTTTGCATTACTTAAATCTGTCCAAGTTTCTTCTCCGTGCTTTTTGTGTTGCATTTACTATATTAGGTAATATTATAATTATTGCTAAAATATTAATTACTATAAAAGATATTAAAAACTTCTTTTTAGTCATTTTCTTTCTCCCCTTTCACTTTTTCGACTTTATTCTATTATACCCGTATTTTTTTGTCAATAATTATTATTCATTTTTAATAGTATTTAAAAAATAAAATATTTTTGTAATAGAAAATAAATGTATCACTATATCTATGATAGTTACTAGAGTATTATTTTTAAACTATAACAATATTTTTTACTTATTTTTCTTTCTTTTTATGATTTTTTGTTATATAATAACAAAAAATTATTTTATAAAAAAAGGATTGATTTATTATGGCATATAATTTTAAACAAGTAGAACAAAAATGGCAAAAATATTGGGATGAAAATAAGACTTTTAAAACAGATATATGGGATTTTTCAAAACCAAAATTTTATGCTCTAGATATGTTTCCTTATCCATCACGGACAAGGATTACACGTTGGTCATCCTGAAGGTTACACTGCAACAGATATTGTTTCTAGAATGAAACGAATGCAAGGATATAATGTTCTTCACCCTATGGGATGGGATGCATTTCGGACTTCCTGCTGAACAATATGCAATTAAAACTGGAAAACATCCATCAGGATTTACTAAAGCAAATATAGAAACTTTTAAAAGACAATTAAAAATGCTTGGATTTTCTTTTGATTGGGATAGAGAAATTTCAACAGCAGACCCAAATTATTATAAATGGACTCAATGGATTTTTAAGAACTTATTTGAAGATGGTCTTGCAAAAGTAGTCGAAATGCCTGTTAACTGGTGTGAAGAATTAGGAACTGTTCTTGCAAATGATGAAGTTATAAATGGAAAAAGTGAACGAGGTGGATATCCTGTTGTTCGTAAAAATATGAAACAATGGGTATTAGACATTCCAAAATATGCAGAAACTTTACTTAACCGGTTTAGAAGACATTGATTGGCCAGAATCTACAAAAGAAATTCAAAGGAATTGGATTGGAAAATCTATTGGTGCTGAAGTAACTTTTAAAATTGCAGATTTAGATAATTTAAGTTTTAATGTATTTACAACAAGACCAGACACTTTATTTGGTGCTACTTATTGTGTTCTTGCTCCAGAACATGAACTAATTCAAAAACTTACAACTAAAGAACAATATGAAGAAATTAAACAATATATTGAAATTACATCTTCTAAATCTGATTTAGAAAGAACTGAACTAAATAAAGAAAAAACTGGAGTATTTACAGGTAGCTACGCTATTAATCCAGTAAATGGTAAAAAAATTCCTATTTGGATTTCTGATTATGTATTAGCAAGTTATGGTACAGGTGCTATTATGGCAGTACCTGCACATGACCAAAGGGATTATGAATTTGCTTCTAAATTTGGTTTAGATATTGTTTGTGTATTAGAAGGCGGAGATATTTCAAAAGAAGCATTCACAGAAGATGGTCTTCATATTAATTCTGATTTCTTAAATGGATTAAATAAAGATGATGCAATTTTAAAAATGCTTACATGGCTTGAAGAACACAATATTGGTACTAAAAAGATAAATTATAAATTACGTGAATGGATTTTTGCAAGGCAACGTTATTGGGGTGAACCAATTCCAATCATTCATTTTGACGATGGTATGGAGATATTACAAGATAATGAACTACCTTTAATTTTACCAGAACTTGAAGATTATAGTCCATCTAAAACAGGAGCATCTCCTTTAGATAAAAAAACAAATTTTGTAAATGTTGTTGTTAATAATAAAGAAGGAAAAAGAGAAACCTCTACTATGCCTGGTTCTGCCGGTTCTAGCTGGTATTTTCTACGTTATATTGACCCTCATAATGATACAGAATTTGTAAATAAAGAATTAGTTAAACATTGGATGCCAGTTGATTTATATATGGGTGGTCCTGAACATGCTGTTCGGTCATTTACTATATTCTAGATTTTGGAATCAATATTTGTATAATAAAGGTTATCTAACTTGTAAAGAACCATTTTATAAACTTCGTCATCAAGGTATGATTTTAGGTTCAAATGGAGAAAAAATGAGTAAATCAAAAGGAAATGTTGTTAATCCAGATGATATGGTTAATAATTATGGTGCAGATGCTCTAAGATTATATGAAATGTTTATGGGACCTATTGATGCTGCTAAACCTTGGGATCCAAATGGTATTGAAGGATCTAAAAAATTTATTGACCGTGTATGGAGATTATATGCTGAATCTAATATAATTAAAGAAGAGGAAAATCCTAATTTAGATAGAGTGTATCATTATACAGTAAAAAAAGTAACACATGATTATGAAAATATGGAATTTAATACAGCCATTAGTCAAATGATGATTTTTATTAATTCTTGTTATAAAGAAGATTTTGTACCAAAAAAATATGCTCTTGGATTTTTACAATTATTAAACCCAGTAGCTCCACATATTACTGAAGAACTATGGCAATTTTTAGGAAACACTAACTCTATTTCATATTCTTGCTGGCCTAGTTTTGATGATGAAAAAATAAAAGAAGATACTTTTAATCTTCCTATTCAAGTAAATGGCAAATTACGTGGAAATGTAGATATAAAAATGAACTTACCAGAAGATGAAATAAAAGAAATTGCACATAGAACTGTATCTTCATACTTAGAAGGAAAAGAAATTATAAAAGAAATTTATGTAACAAATAAAATTTACAATATAGTTATTAAATAAAATTACCCCCATAAGAACATACAGTTCTTGTGGGGGTTATATATTGTCATAAAAAAGTAACACATTCTTAAAGTCTACGAAATAGTTTTTTTATTAAAATAATGTATAATATTTGTATTAGTCTACAAAGGAGAAATAAAAAAAGGGGATATGAATAATACTAATAATGTTATTGAACAAGACTTAAAAAAAGAAGGAATTGAAGTTATAAAGCCTTTAGACATACTTACTATTAATATTGTTGCAAAATCTGTTTCAGATAAGTTAGCAAAAGCATTTCCAGAACAAAATTTAAATGCTGCAAATTTATTTATGAAATTATCTAGACTTAATATGTATGTCGCAAAAATGGAAGGTAGCTTATCTAGCGCAAAATATTATTATAAAAACCGTTCTATTTACTTTAATGAAACGGTTGATTTATCTTGTATTGATGTATATGCTATTCATGAATGTATTCATGCGCTTCAAGAATATCGTGATGAAAAAGATAATTTAATTCGTCTTGGATTTTGTAATTTTACAAATAATAATTTCCCTGGTATGGCATTAAATGAAGCAGCAGTCCAATTAATGAGTTCATATGCTATGAATACCCCTATAGACACAGTAAAATACTTTGATATTACACTTCCAACAATTAGCCCTTCTCATTATGCCCTTGAATGTACTCTATTAAATCAAATGGCTTATATTACAGGTAATTATGATTTATTTAATAGTACTTTATATAGTAATGATTTGTTTATGGATAAATTTGTTATGCTTACAAGTAAAAATACTTTTAATAGTATTCAAATAAATTTTGATAAATTAATGGATTTAGAAGATTGTTTAAGTATTCAAACTTCTTTACTTGCAGATAGTGAAGAAGGTTCTAAAAATGTAGAAAAAATTACAGATAAAATTTCTAAATTACGTTTGCAAATACAATCTTTATTTTTATCTACACAAAATTTAATTTTAACAAGTTATTTTGATAAAAAATTTAATTCTATTTCTACATTAGTACAAGTAGAAGATTATCGTAAAAAATTATATGATTTTAAAGATTTTATTGGATATACTGGTTCATATTCTTTTTATAATGACTATTATGTAAAAAAGATGGCTCATTTAGAAGAAAAGCGAAATGAAATTGAATACTATGGTTATAGTATTCCTTCTTATTTATCTTTAGTTCCACAAAAATCAAATTGGCTTATAACGTTATTTCGCAAATTACGAAAATTATTTGGATTTTCAGATAATTATGAAAAGATAAGAAATTAGTTTATAATAAAGGGCGATTCACAATCGCCCTTTATTAAATATTTTTTATTGTTCTAAAAAATTCATAATGGATTTTGCAGCTTCCCTTCCAGAACGACTTGCCCAAGCTACTGTTGCCTTTGTTCCACTAAGGTCTCCTCCTGCAAATACTTTATATTTTGATGTCATATAGTTTTCATCTATTTTAATATTTCCTTTGGAAGTTAATTCTAATCCTAATTTTTTCACAATGTCTTCTTCTGTTTTTGAACCAACTGCCATTACTACATAATCTGTGTTTATTTTAAAATTACTTCCATCTATATCTACTGGTATTTCTCTTGTTTCCCCTTCTTTTTTAACAAGTTTAGTTTTTGTGCATTCTACTCCTTCTACTTTTTTTTGTCCTATTACTTGTACTAAATTTGTTTGGAATAAAAACTCTATGCCTTCATTTTTTGCATCTTCTATTTCTTTTATTTCTGCTGGCATTTGCTTTTGTGATCTTCTGTATACAACAATTACTTCATTTGCTCCTAATTTTTTTATAGTTCTTGATGTATCCATAGCAACATTTCCTCCACCAATAACTATAACTTTTTTTCCTATATAACTTGGATGAGTTCTATGTTCTAATAGTTCATTTCCTCCATAAACTCCTTGTAGGTCTTCTCCTTTAATTCCCATTTTTAAAGATATATTTGCTCCAAAACTTAAAAAAATTGCATCATATTCTTCTTCTAAATCTTCTAATAAATAATCTTTTCCTAATTCTTGTTCATATTTTACATTAATACCTAAATCTAATATTTTTTCTATTTGTGCATCTAGTATTTCTTTTTCTAACCTAAATTCTGGAATACCATGTCTTAAAATACCGCCTAGTTTATTGTATTTTTCCAAAATTGTAACATTATAACCATATCTCGCAAGATAAGATGCTGCATTTAACCCTGCAGGTCCTCCACCTATAATAGCAACTTTTTTATTTCTTTTTTCTTTACTAAACTTTGGAATAGTATATCCATATTTAATTGCTAGATCCCCAATATATGCTTCTAAATCCCCAATACTAACAGATTCTCCCTTTATACCTCGAACACAACTACCTTCACATTGGCTTTTGTGAGGACAAATTCTTCCACAAATTGGTGAAAGAACAGTCGTATTACATAATGTTTTATATGCTTCTTCATATTTTTCCATCTTTACATATGCAATAAACTGTGTTATATCATTTCCTAATGGACATCCTTTTTGACACATTTTTACTTTACATCCTAAGCAATGGTTTGCTTTATTAGTAATTTCTTCTTTATTATATTTCATATTATTTCTCCATAAAATTTTACTAATAATATTTTATTATTAGTAAAAAACAATGTCAATTGTTTCGACCATACGTTTTATTAGTTACAGTCCAATTACCGCTTTTATTATTAAGCTTCATTTGCTATATCTAATAGTTTCTCATAATCGTCTACCATAACATATTTTATACTATCATCACAAATAGTTTTAAAATGTTTTTTTGCACATTCAATTTTTGCATCTTCAATAGGTCTTATTTGCATATCATTTGTACTTCCTTTTGTTTCTACTACAAAATAACGATTTTTAAACTTATTTTCAAGTATTACTAACCAATCAGGATTATAAGTACCAACTGGAGTTTGTATTTTAAATGAATTTGGAAGTTTTGCATAAACTTTTACTTCATCTTTTTCTAATTCTTTAGCAAATTTTATTTCATTTTTAGAATCTGTAATTAAATAGTCATATATATTTCTTTCTACTTTTAGTGCATTATCTCCAATTCTTCCATTAGCATTTTTAATTATAAATATTTCATCTTCATATTTTTCTTTTGTTTTTATATATGTAATTTCATCTATAGTAATTTTCGCTTTTTCTTGATTTATTAAGTTAGATGCCTTTATCATAAATTCTTCAGGATTATAATGGTATTGTTCAAATATTTCTTTTTTTATTCCTGATAATATTTTAATAATTGTATTTCTTGTTAAAACTGTATCTTTAGCTATATCACCAATTAAATCATATTTAGTATTTAATATATTTCCCTCATCTTCATAAATTTCACTTTCTGTTTGGTAGCTATATATTGCTTTTTTTTCTGCTAACATATTTACACTCATTGCATCTTTTTGACTACCTTTGGTAATTTTAATTCTTGTTTTGCTTATTTTTAGTTCTTCATTTAATTTATTAATTGATTGTTCAATAAGCCTATTTGAATCAAAATTTACCTCATATATTGTTTTTAAATTTATTTTATTCCATAATTGTCTAAATTCATCTATATTAAAATTACTATTTGGTTTTAGTATATTTATATTTTTTTTACCTGAATTTTCTAGTGTAATTTTAGTATCTGTAAATAGATGTTTTATTAGTCTTATATAGTCTTGCTTATATTCTTCCATTATTTCTGGAATTTTTAAGCAATCGTTTGAAATATCTTCTCTTAATTTTTGAGAGATTTTACCTTCATCATCTATATAATCTTTTCTTAAAAAATGACTATAAATTTTATTATATAATGGTTTGTCTATTACTATTACTTCACCATTACTATTTTTTAGTTCCTTATTTAATAATAATGTATCATCTAATATATCATAATATTTTCTTGATAAACTTTTAGAAATTTCATCTTGTAAAGCTTTTGCAAATGATTCATAACTTTCACTTGCAATAACAGTTAAATTATTAATTTCAAAAAAGTCGTCTTCTAATTCTTTGTAGTCCATTCTATCACCATTTTGATTAACACAAACACGAAGACCACGCCCTATTTCTTGTCTTTTGCTTATTTCAGAATTATTTTTCTTTAGTGTACAAATTTGGAATATATTTGGATTATCCCAACCTTCTCTTAATGCAGAATGTGAAAATATAAATCTAACAGGTTCTTCATTTGAAAGCAATTTTTCTTTGTCTTTCATTATTAAATCATAGGCTTCTTCATCCCAACTAGTTTCATCTTCTTTATTGTCTATTTTCGAATCTATATATATTATTTCATCTTCTTTTAATCCTTTAGATGCTTTTTTATCTATAGAAAAGTATCCATTATGTACTTTTTTTCCTTTTAAAAAATCTAAATATTGTTTATAGTCTTCATTTACATTATCATAATATTCTTGGTATATTTTATTGTACTCTTCTTCAAAAATTTCTGCATATATTCCATTATGTGGATGTTTTTGTTCATCATATATCCTATACTTTGCAACTTCATCTATAAAAAATAGAGATAATACTTTAATTCCTTTTTTGTAATATTGGATTTCTTTTTCAAAATGAGATTTTATTGTTTCTCTAATTTGAACTCTAGCTATAGCATTTTGTTTTTCATCACCAAATACTTGTCCTGTTTTTATATTAACACCATTTGTAAATGATACTTTATCAAATGAATCATTTGTTGCATCTATTTGAGTAATTTTATATCCTTTATATTGTTCTAGTTTACCTGAAATTTTATATAAGTCATCACCAATCTTAAAATTTTTAGCATATTTTCTTACACCTGTTTTTGATTTTACTTCAATTTCCATTTTAGCTACAGGATTTGATTTACTTATTTCTACATTTTCTAAATATAAATATGCATCTTCTGTTTTATTGTGTAATAGTTCTATTCCTTTTACATTAATTTTTTTTACTAGTTTTTGGTTATATGCATCTATTGCATCTAACCTATATATCATATTAAATTTAAATTTTTCTTTATGAGTAGCAGAATAACGAAGAATAAATAGTGGATTAAATTCTTTTAGCATTTGTTCTGTTTTTCCCATTTTTTGTGGTTCATCTACTATTAATATAGGATTTGTTTTCTTTATTACATCTATAGGTTTTCTTGTTTGTAGTTCATCTAATTCTTCATAAATTCTTCTATTTTCTTTTGATTTTATATTAAAAGCTTGGTAATTCATTATTATTACTTGTATATTCATGTCTTCTGCAAATTCATTAATATTTGCTATGTTAGATGAATTATTTGAATTGTATACAAAATATCTTATTTTTTTATGATAAATTTCTTGAAAATGTTCTTGTGTTATTTGAAAAGATTTTAATACTCCTTCTCTTATTGCAATACTTGGAACAATTACTATAAATTTACTCCATCCATATGCTTTATTTAGTTCATACATTGTTTTTATATATGTGTATGTTTTCCCAGTACCTGTTTCCATTTCAATAGAAAAATTGTTAAATTCTTTTTCATTTGTATAGTCTAAATTATTTTGTTTTTGCACTTGTCTTACATTTTTTCTTAGTTCATCATTAGTTAATTCTATTTTCTTATTTCTAAATACTTCTATATCTTCAGCAATTGTTTCTTCCCACATTGTACCTTCATTTATTATATATTCTCTTTTTCCTAGTATTTCTTTTATATATCCACTAGGTTGTCCTTCAAAACATTTAACAACTGATGATGATGCATCTTCTTGATATTGCTGTTTTTTGAATTTTAATTTCATAACTAATCTCCTAAATTATACTTATTTGTGTTTTTGATGATAATTTTCTTATTTTCTCATAAATGTTTATTTTGTCTTTATCTGAAGTAAATGAACTTTCCTTAAATACTATTCTTTGTGGATTTGTTTTACAAATTTCATTAATTATATCTATATTTATTTTGTCGTCGAAACAAGCTATTAAAGAGTTTTTATCTACAAAATATACTTTGTTTTCTAATATATTTTTTTCTTGTATTTGTAAATCTAATGTTAATCCTAAATCTAATATTACTTGTGTTAATAAATCTTCTTGGGTTCTATCTTGTTTTATGTTAGCTTCAAACATATTTAATTGGTTTTGTTGTATTTGTGTTGGTTTATAATATATGTCCTTCATATTTGATGAATCTATTTTATATACTCTAAATCCATAATCTATATCTGCATTTGTTTCTTCTTTTATTTTTTTCCCTGCATTTTTTATCCTTGTTTGTGCAACATCACAAATTGTTTTATAATGTTTATTTCCTTCTTCTGGATATTGAACCATAATAAATTTTCTTTTTCCATTATCACTAGCATTTAATTCCATAATTGCATGAGCAGTAGTTGCACTACCACTAAAGAAATCTAAAATAATAGCATTTTTATCTTTTTCTACAACAGCATAAATACAGTCTAAAACTGTATTTAATGATTTTGGGAAATCAAATGGATTATTAGGAACTAAATTGTTTAATAGTTTTTTTCCATATTCATTTGAATCATATCTTGCATCAGTCCAAACTGTTCTATATGTACCAAAGTTCTTGCCTAAAAGTATTTCATATTTGTTATTTTTTATATTTACTTTTAACATATCTTTTATTTCATCAATTGATTGCCTTGCATATCTCCATTTTCTTTCTATTCCATTTTTGTCAATTGGATATATGTATATCTGATTGTTAATTTTTTCGTTTTGTTTTGGATGAATATTTAAGTCTGTTAAAACTTCACCAAATCCAACAATGTTATTATCTTCAACAATAATTGGATAAAAACAATTTTTTGCATCTGTACGTAGAGATTGACTACCATTATCTCTTAAATTTCTAAAATCAATTTCCTTATCTGAAATTTTACGATTTCCTATTCTTTTACCACTGTTTTTAAAAACAAAATATGCATATTCATGAGTAAATGAAAAATTAATTCCTTGTATCCCTCTTGGGTTATGTATAATTGA
Source organism: uncultured Clostridium sp. (assembly GCA_947363765.1). Taxonomy (GTDB): domain Bacteria; phylum Bacillota; class Clostridia; order TANB77; family CAG-508; genus RGIG8482. Next base: position 9,871 of record CANAQC010000016.1, read on the forward strand.
AATACAATATAATTCTGTATTAAATATTTCTTGTAGTATAATTCCTAAAGTATTTACTTCATTTTCATCTATTGCACAAATTAAAACTCCATCTTGTGATAATAATCTTCTAGCAATCTTAATTCTTGAATATATCATACTTAGCCAATCACTATGAAATCTACCATTTGATACTGGATTAGTAGTTAATTTATCATTTTGCTCATTTATTTGTCCTGAATCTTTTAATTCATCATATACAGATTTAGAATAATCATTTTTATATATCAGGTTTCTTCCTGTATTATATGGTGGATCTATATATATACATTTTATTTTATTTAAATATGATTCTTGTAATATTTTTAAAGCTTCTAAATTATCTCCTTCAATATATATATTTTTAGTATTATCGAAATCAAGTGATTTTTCTTTTAATGGTCTTAGAGTTTTTGTTGTAGGTATATTTGTAGAAAATCCTGATTTTCTTTTACCTGACCAAGTTAACTGATATCTTTCTTTATTTGATTCTACTATTTGGTTTGATAATTCTTGTTTTAGTAATTCAAAATCAATAGCTTTTCCATTTTGGCTTTCTACAATTACATTTGGAAATATGTTTCCTATCTTTTCAACATTTTCTTTTATTATGTCTTTTGATTTCATATCTAATTTACTTATTTCTATATTATCCATGTTATATTTTATATTCCTCCATTATTTTTGTTTTTAATTACATTATATTTTATATCATAAAAAACCTTTTTTCTCAATATAAATCTACATTTTTTTACTATTTGAAATTAATGTTTATACTATAACTTGTATAGTTTTACTTCCCATTAATAAAATATCTACAAAAAAGACAGTATTTAAACTGCCCTTTTTGTAGATATTTTATTTTTCTTTTCTTGCTTTTACTACTAATCTTTGTGTTCCATAATTTGTACAAGTAATTAAAGTTATTTCCTTTTTTCCTTTTGTTTCTTGACTTGTACAGCTTGTATCTTCTGGTTCTACTATGTATTTATCATAAACTTCATATGTAAGAGTTCTTCCTTCTAAGTCTGTTAATTCTATTTTATCACCATTATTAATTTCCGATAATTTTCCAAACATCTTTTTATTTCTATAATTATGTCCTACTATAACATAATTTCCTCTTTCATTTGGATCATTTCCATGGAATTTTGTAAGAGATATTTTTAATAATTCATCTGTTGTTTTATCTAATACTGGATAATTAATTCCTAATGATGGTATATTTAAAACAGAATCTATAGAATATGTATCTCCACTTTCTGATGTAAATATTTCTCTTTTATTTTCTTTATTTTTAATTTGTGTTTGAACTGATTGTGCAAGTTTTGTAATATCTATTTCTTCTCTATTACTTGATTGTTCATCTAATGTTACAATTAATACATTATTTTCCATGCGGACACCAGTAGGTTCTTCTTCATAATCTCCTAAATCTATACTTGCTAAAATTTCTTTTGATACTTCTTCATTTTTATTACGATCATATTCTGCATATATATAATACGAAAATAGAATGCACACTAAAAAGACTGATAAGAAAAAGTTCATTTTGTATACTTTCTTTTTTCTTTTCAGTTCAGGAGTAACATATATTTTTTGTGTTACTAAAATTTGGTTCATACTATTTTCTCCTATTTTTCAATTCTATTTAAATTATAACATGTTTTTTAGGCTACTCCAAGTATTTTTATCAAAAAAAATATTAAGATTTGTTTACAATTTTTTTACAAATCCTAATATTTTTCATTTTATAACAAATTATCATATTTTTTTATTTCTTCTTTAGATTTTTCTTGTATTGGTTCATTAGCTCCTAACTCATTTTGAAAATAGTTTAAAAAGCTTGTATCACTTATTTGATACTTTAAGTTTAATAATTCTATATCTTCTTCAAAATTGAATTCACGCTTAAATCCCATATTATATCCTCCATATTTTTATCTTAAAATATTATACTATATATTTTCATAAAACACAAGAAAAACCGCTTATTTTTCATAAACGGTTTCTTCCTGGGGAATTGCTTGTACATATCTTTCTGTAATTATAATTTTGCATTTTGTTAAATCCACACCAAGTTCATTTCCTCTTTTTTCTATACATTGCTTAGCTTCTTTTGCTGATTGTATGGGCATATTAAGTTCCCCATAATAATACCACAATTCTTTTGATACATCAAAATTTTGTGACATATTAGTTCCTCCTATTTTTGCTTTTTGCTTAATATCTATTTATATTTTAACATATTTTTTATAACTTTTCAATTCAAACTTGCATAATATGAATTATATAATTTACTATAATATCCTCCTGTTTTTAAGAGTTCTATATGATTTCCCATTTCTACAATTTCTCCTGAATCTAATACAATAATTTTGTCTACATTTACAATTGTTGCTAATCTATGTGCAATAAAAATTGATGTTTTTTTTGCAGAAATAATATCTATTGATTTTTGTATTAATTGTTCTGTATGTGTATCTATATTTGCTGTTGCTTCATCTAGTACAAAAATAGACGGATTATGTGCAAATATTCTTGCAAATGCTAGTAATTGCTTTTGTCCTGACGAAAACGATGCTCCTCTTTCTTTTGCAATTTCTTCTATTCCATTTGGAAGTGATAAGACAAACTCTTCTGCTGATGATAGTTTAATTGAATCCATTATATCTTGTTGTGTAATTTTTGTACTGTTTAGTTTAATATTATTTTCTATACTTCTTGCAAAAATAAATGGATCTTGTAAAATAATACCAATATTAGTTCTTAAACTTCTTTTATTAATATTTTTTATATTAACACCATCTATTAATATTTCACCTTGTTGTATATCATAAAAACGATTAATTAAATTTGTAATTGTTGTTTTTCCACAGCCTGTTTTCCCAACAAGTGCAATACTTTGACCGAGGTTCTATTGTAAAACTAATATTTTTTAATACCCAATTTTTATTATCATAAGAAAACCATACATCTTTAAATTCAATTTTTCCTTTTACATCTGTTAATTCCATACCAGAATCTAAATCTTCTAAATATTCTTTATGATCTAAAATATCATATATTTTATTAATAGATACAAATGCTTCTTGTACTGTTTCTATATTGTCTATTGTTCTTGTAATTGGTTCAAATAATTGCTTTACATATGTAATAAATACATAAATAATACCTACATCAAATGTAGTTCCTAAAACATTTCTAAGACATGCCCATATAATAATACTTATTGCCAAATTTTCTAAAATAGTTATTAATGCTGGAAGTAATCCTTCTATAATTCCGTCCTGGTAGTCTAGAATTTCTAAATGCATGTGTTAGTTCTTCACATTCTTGTTGTTTTTCTTTTTGAATATTAAATATTTTAATTAATTTTGCTCCATATATAGATTCTGCTAAAAATGTATTTAACTTAGTTTTGATTATTTTTGATTTATTATAAATTTTATTTAATATTTTTGTAAGTACAATAGAGAATATTATAACAAATGGAAGTACAATAAACGACAATAAGCTTAATTTTAAACTAAAGTAAATCATTATTGTTATAATTGCAACTATTAAAATCATATCTTTAAAAAATGTTGTAATAACTTCTTTAAATAGACTTGAAATATCTTCTACATCATTTGTAATTCTTACAAATAATTTTCCTGCAGATGTCCTATCATGAAATGGAATACTTGCATATTGTGTATATTTAAATAATTTGTTCCTCATAGAATAAATTATATCTTCTCCCATCATGTTTGTTGTTGTACTTGCAATAAAGTCTATAATATTACCTAAAATTACAAGTCCAATATATACTGCTCCTATCATTCCTATTGTTATAGCACCTTTTTGAAAAATTCCAAGACTTATATAATCATCTATTACAATTTTTATTAAATATGGTTTTATTAATTCGCCTATGTTTATTATTAATGATAATATTGTAACTATAATTATAGTTTTTTTATGTGGCTTTGCCATTTCGAAGACACGTTTTAGTGTACTACTTTTCTTCTTTTTCATTTGTTTCTTCCTTCTTTCTTTAATTTAAAGCCATTTGAGATTTTGCTGTTTGTTCTTTATAGAAATTATAATATTTTCCTTTTTTATTTAGTAATGTATCATGTGTTCCAGATTCAATAATCAAGCCCTTATCTAATACAATGATTTGATTTGCATCTTTAATATCTGAAATACGATTAGAAATAATTATACAAGTTTTATCTTTTACAAGTTCTTTTACATTTTTTAATACCATTTCCTCAGTTTTATTATCTAGTGCTGAAAAAGTATCATCAAAAATAACTACTTTACTTTTGTTTAAAAATGCTCTTGAAATAACAATTCTTTGTTTTTGTCCTCCTGATAGGTCAACTCCTCTTTCTCCAATAATTGTATCAATTCCATTTTTCATTTTTTCTATATCATCATATATCATAGCATTTTTAGTACTTTGTCTTATTTGCTCATCTTCAAATCCATCTTTAAATAGTTTAATATTTTCTTTTAATGATGTAGAAAACAAAAAATTATCTTGTGTTATATAACAAATATGGTTTCTTAAAGTTACTAGTGAAATTTCATTAATATCCTTTCCATCTATTATAATTTTTCCATTTTGTACTGGGTATAGACGTAACAATAAATTCATTAATGTTGTTTTCCCACTTCCAATTGTTCCTATAATTCCAAGTGTTTCTCCTGTATTTATTTTTAAATTTATATCACTTAATACCATATCTAAGTTTTCTGGATAATTAAAGTTTAAATTTTTTATTTCTATATTTCCTTTAAAATCATCTATTTGTTTATCTATTTTTGGTAATATTTTTTCTTTTTCTAACCTAAATACATTGTCTAATCTCTTATATGAAATTTTTGCTCTTTTATACCTAGAAATAACTCCTGGAAGCCAAGATACAGGTCCTACAAATAAACCAATATATCCATTAAATGCTACAAAATCTCCTGTTGAAATTACACCTTCTAATACTAATTTTGAACCATATAATAATGAAATTCCATAACATAACCCAAAACAAATATTAAGGCAAGTAGAAAGTAAAGTAGAATGAACATCTACTGAATTATTTGCTTCTCTTAATTTACGATTTTTTCTAATAAATTCTTTTAATTGATTCATTTCTCCTGTATATGCCTTTGTAGTACGGATTGCATCTGTACTTTCTTGTACATATTCAGATAAATCTGTAAAGTATTTTTGAGATTTGCGAAAACTGCTTTCTACATATTCTTTAATTTTAATAATTAAAAATATTGTTATAAGAATTGGGCATAATGTAATTAATGTTAAACTAACATTAACATTAGTTATCATAGTATATGTTGCAATTATTGTTGTAAATAAAAATCTAGTACCATAAGAAATTATTCTATAAATAAATTGCCTAATTTCTGAAACATCTTTTACAAAATAAGACATGAGTTCCCCATTTTTAATGTTTTGAAGACTTGTCATTTTTATTCTCATAAATTGTTCAAATAACTTGTTTTTTAAGTCTCTTTCTATGCTTCTTGGTATATAACCTGTAATCCATCTCCATGGCATACGTACTAAAAGTAAAATAATACATACTCCTATTAAATACCATACATTGGCTACAATAACATCATAATTTGATTCCATGTTATATAATAAATCAATTATTTTTCCTATAATTCTAGGAGGATATGTTAAAAAATAAATATTTAATCCTATAAAAATCACTTGTAAAATCATTGCAATCCAATATTGTTTCATGATTTTTGATAATATTTTCTTCATAATAAATAGCCCCTTTTTCTTTTGTTTTAGTCATAATTCTACTACATGTATCATATAACAATTTATATCTTTTTCCAACACCTAATTATAACATTTTAGTTATTGAATATAGTATTTTTATTTATTTTTCATGTGTTTTTTATATTACGTTTTCTATATTAAGTTTTTATGACATTTTTATAACAATTTCTTTTTAGTGTTTGTTTTTTAGTATAATAAAAATGGTAGTAATGTAAAATGGAGGTCAGTTATGGAAATAATTTTTCGAAATACAACTACTTATAATTTAGAAGAATACAAAAAATTTCTACAATTTCATAATAGAAAATATAATACGAGATATTATTCTTACACTTTGTTTATTGTGCTTTTGCTTTCATTTTGCATTGTATTACAATTTCGTTATCAAAATACTACACTTGGTATTTTATTTGTTTTAATTTTATTGTGTTTCATTTTTTATCGCACATTTTATCCTATCTTCTTTGTAAAAAAAGAAGCTAATAGTAAAAAAATCACAAAACAAATGACAAATACTTATGTTTTCTATGATAAATATGTTTTAATTAGAAATAAATCACATACTATTAATTTGAAATATTCAAAATTTTATAAGATTTTTGAAACAAAAAATTGTTTTTATTTATACTTAAATAAAAATTATGCTTTTGTTTTAAATAAAAATAATTTTGATATTGGAGATAAAAGTCAATTCTATGATTTTGTAAAAAGTAAAATATGGTTTAATTTTATTCCTTTTATATAATCTGCTTTATATGGTTTAACTTATATTTATGCTTATATAAATATATTTCTATTACATCAATTCTTACAAATTCATTTTCTAAATTTCTAGAATATAAATAATATTCTACTGTTTTAATTAAGTGTTTTTGTTTTATTTTATCTACTGCTTCTATTGGTTTGCCATAATTCGCATTTGTTCTTGTTTTTACTTCAATAAATACAAACTCTTTTTTATCTATTGCAATAATATCAATTTCACCTTGTTTTGCTATAAAATTTCTTTCTATAATTTTATAGCCTTTTTTTTGTAAATATATGGTTGCTAAATTTTCCCCTAATTTTCCGAATTTCATGCCTTACATACATATATATATCTTTATTCCTTTCTTTTGTATATATTGGAATTAAGTCTTTGTATATATCCTTCTATTTCCATTATTACCATTATTGCATTTAATTCTGAAAGTGATTTTTCTTGTTGTTTTGCTATTTCATTAATATGCATAGGTCCTTTTTCTAATATAGAGTATATTTTAACATATTCTTGTGGAATTTGAGAAATTGATTTTGATGAATTTACTTGTGATGGTTTTTGGTTATTAAATTTTTGAACAAAATCTTTTTTTATTTGAGAAGGTTTTGTAACTAAATTTGCACCATTTTGAATTAATTTGTTTGTACCAATTCCTGTATTTATATAAATATTATTTGGAATGGCATATACTGTTTTTCCCTGTTGTTTTGCATAATTTGCAGTTATTGTACTACCACTTCTATGTTCTGCTTCTACTACTAATACACTTTTTGCAATTCCACTAATAATACGATTTCTTTTAGGAAAATTACTAGTATTTGGCTCTATATTTTCTTTATATTCTGTAATAATGCATCCACCATTTGATAAAATTTTATAAAATAACCATTCATTTTCTTTAGGATATATATAATTTAATCCACAACCTAAAACAGCTATAGTTTTTCCTTGTTCACTCATTGCTCCTATATGAGATGCTGAATCAATTCCAAGTGCCATGCCACTAATTATGGTTATATCTTGTTTTGATAACTCTTTTGCAAATTCATTTGCAACCTGTCTACCATATTCTGAACATTTTCTAGATCCTACTATTGCTAATATGTTTTTCTTGTTTAATAAATTAATGTCTCCTAAAGCATATAATTTTTTTGGACAATCTTTTATTTTTAATAAATTTTTGGGATATTTATTATCTGTTTGTTTTATTTGTAGTATTTGCATATATTCTCCTTTGTTTTTTAAGTTTTCCAATATTTCCTATCTAGGTTACGATATCCTATTGCTTCTGCTAAATGATTTGTTTGAATGTTTTCTTTTTGTTCTAAATCAGCAATAGTTCTTGCTACTTTTAAAATCCTTGTATATGCTCTTGCACTTAATCCTAATTTTTCAAATGCATTTTGCAATAATGTTTTACATTTTGTATCTAACTTGCAATATTTATCAATTAACATAGGTGTTAATTCAGAATTTGAATATATTCCATTTTTATGATACCTAATTTGTTGTGTTTTTCTTGCAATATTTACCCTTTTTTTTATTTGTTCTGAAGATTCTACTAATACATCTTTTTCTAACTTCTGGTATTTTACAGGTGTTACTTCAATTTGAATATCAATTCTATCTAGTAAAGGTCCACTAATTTTTCCCATATATCTTGAAATTGCTTGTGGAGTACAACTACACTCTTTTTCTTTAGAGCCATAAAATCCACATGGACATGGATTCATAGAAGCAATAAACATAAAATTACATGGATATGTTAGACTAGCATTAACTCTACTAATAGTTACGATTCTATCTTCTAAAGGTCCTCTTAAAACTTCTAATGTGGTTTTATTAAATTCTGGAAGTTCATCTAAAAATAATACACCAAAATGGGCAAGGCTAATTTCTCCGAGGTTTTGGAATTCTACCTCCTCCTACTAGTGAACTTGCAGAAACTGTGTGATGTGGGGCTCTATATGGTCTTGTAGTAAGTATTGGTACGTCTTTTAAAAGTGTACCTGCTATACTATGAATTTTTGTTACTTCTAGTGCTTCTTCAAAAGTCAAATCTGGTAATATTGAAGGAATACGTCTTGCCATCATTGTTTTTCCGAGAACCAGGACTTCCGAATAAGAAGTAAGTTATGCCCACCGTGCTGCTGCTACTTCTAGTGCTCTTTTTATATTTTCTTGTCCTTTCACTTCTGAAAAGTCTAGTAAGTACTGATTTTTTTTATTAAAGAATTCTTCTAAGTTTGCAGTTTTAGGTATTATATTTTCTTTATGATTTAAATAATTTACTACTTGTTTTAAATTTTTTACTCCTATTACTTGTATTCCTTCTACTATAGATGCTTCTTTAGCATTTTCTTGTGGTAAAATAATTCGTTTCATTTTTAATTTTTTTGCCTCTATACACATTGGCAATACACCCTTAATATGATTTAAGGTTCCATCTAAAGAAAGTTCACCAATAAATATAGTATCTTCTAAATTTTGTTTAATAATTTCTTCAAAATTTGATAAAATTCCAATAGCAATTGGTAAATCAAAAAATGATCCTTCTTTTTTAGTATCTGCTGGTGCAAGATTTACAACAATTTTTCTACTTTGAAATTCATATCCAGAATTTTTAATTGCAGTTCTTACTCTTTCTCCAGATTCTTTAACACTTGCATCTGGTAGTCCTACTACATTAAAGCTTGGCATACCGTGCAGAAACATCTACTTGCACATCTACTAAATACCCTTCTAGTCCATGCAATGACATACTTTTTACGATTGATAACATATTTTTCCTCTTTTTTTTAAATTTTGATTGGAAATATTAGATTTTTAGGTTAAAAATCTAAATTTTAGAATATTTTTTGAATCAATAATTTTATATTAGCAGTCTAATTATAATTTGTCAATACATTATATTTCTTTTTTAGGGTAATTTGTTATAATATTTTATGAAATTACCCTATATTATTATTAAAACCTATTTGGAATTTGAATTTTTTTACGTGCAAAATTTATTGTTTTAATTCTTTTTTTATGTTTTTATAATCTGGCATATACATTTCTACTAATTTCCAAAATTGCTTACTATGATTCATATACTGTAAATGACATAGTTCATGTAAAATAACATATCTAATAGCTTGTTTTGTATAACAAATTAATTTTTCATTAATTGTAATATTTTTATTATTTGAACAACTTCCCCAGGCATACTGAATATTTTTTACTCTAACTTTATTTGGTTTTAGTTTTGTTAATTTAATTAAATCTTTTACATTTTCTTCTACTATTTGTATAAATTCTTGTTTTGTATATTTTTCTTTTCTTTCTTGTTTTTGCATATCTTTTTGTAAATTCTTTTTAATCCATATTTGTTTTTTTCTTACTATTTCATCTATTTGAGTTTCCAAGAAATGTTTTGGCGCTTTTACAATAACTCTTCCATCTTTAATTTGAATATATAAATTCTTAATATTACTTTTTATTATTGTATACTGTATTTGTTCTAATTGCATATGTATATCCTTCTCCTTATATATAAACATTGGGCGGAATCTATTTCCGCCCTTAAATTATATTACTCCAATATCTACTGGTGTTAAATCTTCTTCTTTTGTTCCTTTTTCTAATGCTTCATATAATGCTTCTACTGTATCTAATGCTGTAAAACAAGGAATTTTAGATTCTACTGCAAGTCTTCTTATTTTAAAACCATCTCTTGATTCGTGTTTTCCTTTTGTTGGTGTGTTAATAATGAATGACAATTTACCGAGAACCAATTAAATCTGGAATACTGTTTTCCCCTTCCCAAATTTTTTGAACTGTTTTTGCTTCTATTCCATTTTCATTTAAAAACTTAGCAGTCCCAGAAGTGGCATAAATTTGGAATCCTAAATTATCTAATTTTTGTGCAATAGGTGCCATTTCAATTTTATCTTTATCTCGAACTGTAATTAAAACATTTCCTTTATTAGGAATGTTTACTCCACTTGCAATAAATGCTTTTAAAATTGCTTCTGAAAATACTTTAGAAACTCCTAATACTTCTCCTGTTGATTTCATTTCTGGTCCAAGACTCGTATCTGCATTTTTAATTTTTTCAAAAGAGAATATTGGCATTTTTACTGCAATATATTCACTTTTTTTGTAAATTCCTGTACCATATGGCATATCTTTTAATTTTTCACCCAAAATAACATATGTTGCAATATCAATTACTGGTAAATTTGTTACTTTACTAATATAAGGAACTGTTCTACTAGAACGAGGATTTACCTCAATAATATATACATTCCCACGATTAATAATAAATTGAATGTTTAATACTCCAATAATATTTAATTCTTTTGCAATTGCTTTTGTATATTTAATAATTGTTTTTTGGTTTTCAATACTAATGTGTTGTGTTGGATATACAGATATACTATCTCCTGAATGAATCCCTGCTCTTTCTAAGTGTTCCATAATTCCTGGAATTAAAACATCTTCTCCATCAAAAATAGCATCTACTTCTAATTCTTTCCCAAGCATATATTTATCTATTAAGATTGGATGTTCTTGTTCTACTTTATTAATTTCGTTTATAAAATCCTTTACTTCATTATCACTATATGCAATTGCCATTCCCTGTCCACCTAATACATAAGATGGTCTTACAAGAACTGGATATTTTAGTTCATTTGCTACTTTAATTCCTTCTTCTACTGTATAAACAGTTTGTCCTTTTGGTCTTGGAATACTACACCTTTCTAATGCCTCATCAAATAGTTCTCTATCTTCTGCTCTATCCATGTCTTGTTCGGTTGTTCCTAATATTTTAACTCCCATGTTGGTTAGCGCCTTGGTTAATTTAATTGCTGTTTGCCCACCAAATTGAACAATTGCACCATATGGTTTTTCTGTTTCTACTATATTTTGAACATCTTCTTTTGTTAATGGTTCAAAGTATAATTTATCTGCTATGTCAAAATCGGTACTAACTGTTTCTGGATTGTTATTAACAATAATGGTTTCATATCCTTTTTCTTTTAGTGCCCATACACAATGAACACTACAATAATCAAATTCAATTCCTTGTCCAATACGAATTGGACCTGAACCTAATACTAGTATTTTCTTTTTACCTGTTTTATCTATTACTTCATTTTCATCTTCATAACTTGAATAATAGTATGGAGTACTTGCATCAAACTCAGCAGCACATGTATCTACCATTTTAAAGTTTGCAAATATTTTATATTCATTTCTTAATTCTTTTATTTGCTCTTCTTGTTTTCCACAAAACTTCGCAATTAATTTATCTGTATATCCCATTTTTTTAGCAGTTATTAATAATTCTTTTGTTAATTCTTCTTTTTGTAATCGTTTTTCTATTTTTATAATTCTTTGAATTTTGTTAATAAAAAACTTGTCAATTGTGGTAATCTCATGAATTACATCAACACTTATTCCTCTTCTTACAGCTTCTGCTATCATAAAGATTCTTTCATTGTCTACATGTTTTAATCCTTCTCTGATTTGTTCATTAGTAAGTCCTTGCAATTTTTCTAAATTTAGACTATCTACATTTTCTTCTAATGAACGAATTCCTTTCATAAGTGCTTGTTCAATTGATGGTGCTATTGCCATTATTTCTCCTGTTGCTTTCATTTGAGTTCCAAGTTCTCTTGATGCTGTTAAGAATTTACTAAATGGCCATTTTGGTATTTTTACAATTACATAGTCTAATACTGGCTCAAAACATGCATATGTTTTTTTGGTTACTTCATTTTTTATTTCGTCTAATGTATAGCCAATAGCAATTTTAGCAGATACTTTGGCAATTGGATAACCTGTTGCTTTTGAAGCAAGTGCAGATGAACGGCTTACTCTTGGATTTACTTCTATTACTGCATATTCAAAACTGTTTGGATTTAGTGCAAATTGTACATTACATCCACCTTCAATTTGTAATGCTGATATAATTTTAATAGCAGATGTTCTTAACATTTGATATTCTTTATCAGCTAGTGTTTGAGATGGTGCAACAACAATACTATCTCCTGTATGTACACCAACTGGGTCAATGTTTTCCATATTGCAAATAGTTATACAACTTCCATTTTTATCACGCATTACTTCATATTCTATTTCTTTCCAACCGTGAAATACATTTTTCAATTAATACTTGATGTACTCTTGATAAATGTAGTCCACTTTTTGTTGTTTCTTCTAATTCTTCTATTGTATAGCAAATTCCTCCACCTGTTCCACCTAATGTATAAGCAGGTCTTACAATAACAGGAAGTCCAATTTTTCTTGCAAATTCTTCTGCATCTTCATAATTATTTACTACTTTACTTGCAATACATGGTTCTCCAATTTTTTCCATTGTATCTTTAAATTCTTGTCTATCTTCTGCTTTTTTAATTCCTTCTGGAGAAGTTCCAAGTAATCTAATTCCATGAGAATCTAAAAATCCATCTTCATATAGTTCCATTGCAATGTTTAGTCCTGTTTGACCCCCTAGATTTGGCAGTATACTATCTGGCTTTTCTATTTCTAAAATTTTTTCTACTGTTTTTTTTGTTAGTGGTTCTATATAAATTTTATCTGCCATGTTTTTGTCTGTCATAATGGTTGCAGGGTTTGAGTTTACAAGTACTACTTCAATTCCTTCTTTTTTAAGTTCACGACATGCTTGTGTTCCTGCATAATCAAATTCTGCTGCTTGTCCGTATTACTATTGGTCCTGAACCAATTACTAATACTTTTTTTATATTTTGATTTTTTGGCATGATTTCCTCCTTTTATTTTCTTACTCTTTCTAAAAATTCATCAAATAGATAACTAGAATCTTCTGGTCCTGGACATGCTTCTGGATGGTATTGTACTGTTACAATGTCTTTTCCTATATATTGTAGTCCTTCTACTGTATTATCATTTATATTTATATGTGACACTTTAGCAATTTCTGGTTTTATTGTTTTTTCATCTATAGCATAACCATGGTTTTGTGATGTAATACAAACTCTACCTGTTTTCAAATCTTTTACTGGGTGATTTGGTCCACGATGTCCATATTTTAATTTATAAGTTTTTGCTTTCGTCGCAAGTCCCATTAACTGATGTCCTAAACAAATTCCTAAAATTGGAATGCTTGCTTGTTCATATAATTTTTTAATATTTTTAATTGCAATATCACAATCTTCTGGATTTCCTGGACCATTAGATAAAACAATTCCTTGATATTCGCCAGTTAAGAATTCTTGATAAGGTGTATCAAACGGAAATACGGTAACCTCGCAATTTCTTTTTAATAAGGAATTAATAATATTTTGTTTTGCTCCAAAATCAAATAATGCTATTTTTGTTTCTCCGTGCTCCGCAAACTATAAACTTGTTTTGAACTAACACTTTCTACTAAATGAGAATTTGAATATTCTTTTATTTCTTTTATAATTTCATCAATATTAGAAATGTTACTTGTTAATTTTCCTTTCATTGTTCCTACATTTCTTAATTCTTTTGTTAATTTTCTGGTGTTTATTCCTTCTAATCCAGGAATATTATATTCTTGTAAGAATTCTAAAATATGCATCTTACTTCTAAAGTTACTTTCCATTTCTGCGATTTCATGAACAAATACTGCTTCTACCCAAGGTTTTTTAGACTCTTGATCTTCTTTTGTTAATCCATAATTTCCAATTAATGGATATGTCATAACAACACCTTGTCCTGCATAAGATGGATCTGTAAAAATTTCTAAATATCCTGTCATAGAAGTGTTAAAAACAACTTCACAAATTATATCTTTTGTAGCCCCAATCCTTTCGCCTTCATAAATACTGCCATTTTCTAAAACTAAGTAACCCTTCATGTAAGACCTCCTTTTAAAATTTTCCTAGAGTCTATATTACCATAACTACAAAAAAAAGCAAACATTTTTTGCTAAAATATTTGCTTTTTGTTACAGTTTAGACTATAAAGTTTGTAGTCCGCTTTCATGTAGTAGTTTATGATCAGTTATTAAAAATATTTTTTCTTACATTTATTATTTATCATTATAGCATCATAAAATCCTTGTTTATAATATTTTTTATTATAATATGCCATCTTTATTTCATAGTCTCCTATTAAATTTTCAATTTTTTGGTATAATTCATTTTTTATATAATTATATTCTTTAGGTAAACCATCTATTATATCATCTATTTGTGATATATTTATTTGCTTTAATAAATGTTTTAGATTTTCTCTATCTTTTCCCATTTCATCTATTAAATCTTCTTGCCTTAAATTAAAAAACCTATTTAATATATTTTCATTTTCTTTCATACTCATCACCTTTAATTAGTATGAAACATTTTTAGTTATTTTATTCTATCCTTTTTCACATAAAACAAAAAAGAAAAAGTTTAACTTTTCCTTTTTTATAAAATTTTATTTTAAAATAAATATTTAGCTGGATTTACATATTCTCCATCTTTACGAATTTCAAAATGTAAGTGAGGTCCTGTTGATCTTCCTGTACTACCTACTGCTGCAATAACATCTCCTGCTTTTACTTTTTCACCTTCTTTTTTATATAATTTACTACAATGTCCATAATAAGTAGTAATTCCATTTCCATGACTAATAATTATTAAATTTCCATATCCACTCATAGTTCCTGAATATTTAATAGTTCCATCTGATGCAGCTTTTATTGGTGTTCCTGTTTTTGTTGCAATATCTAATCCTCTATGTGCATGGTCTCTAATTGCTTCTCTTGCTCCATAACGAGAGGTAATATTTCCTTGTACTGGAACAACTGATATATAAACACCATTTATTGTAGATTTTTCCCTTTTTTCTTCTTCTTGTTTTTCTTCTTTTATTTTAGTTACTACATTTTTTGAAATAGATGCTATTTCTATTGGTTCATTTTGTTGTAATTCTCTTTTATAAACTTTTGCAATAGAAATATCATATTCTTGCTCACCTACTTCTTGTTTTAATAATTTTACAATCTCTTCTGCTTTTTCTTTACTATTAACATACTCCTTTTCTACACCATTTACATTTATTGCATATTGGAAATATGTTATATCTGCTTTTTCTTTTATTGCTAACATTACTTCTTCTTCATTAGTTTTTACTTGCTTTTCTACTAGTTTAAATTCGTAATTTGTTTCCATATTAAAATCTGCAAATGCAATATTTTCTTCTTCATTATCATTAAATTTTTTATTTACAATATCTTCAAATTCATTTTTATTTTGTATATATCCTACTTTTACACCATCTAGTGATATTTCATATACTGGTTGTAATTTTAGCATTATAAATGCACTTATAATAAATATTCCGATTGCAATTATATTTGTAAGTTTTATAGTTTCTTTTGTATAGTATTTTACCTTCTTACTAAAAATATAACTTCACTCTCCTATCTTATTTTTTTATACGTGTATTCTTTAATTATACACTATATTTTGCCCTTTTTCAAGTTATGTATACCTGTTTTTTCCGTTTTTTTTAATTTATGTTAACTTTTTTCTTTTTTATTCCAGTTTTTCATAATATTTCCTCTCATTTACTCTTATTTTCTTACTTTTTCTATATATATTTCAAATTTTATAAAATAACCATTTTCTTTTTACATTTTTATAAATAGATTCATTCAAAATATTTAGTTTTCATTATATAGTATATGTTATATAATTTGTCTTTTATGAAATTTTTAACTAAAAAAATGTAGTGGGTACTTTAATATCAATTAAAATACCCACTAACTTCCTCTAAATCTTGGAAATTTGTTTGTCTTAATACTTCATATGCAACAATTGCAGCTGAATTAGATAAATTTAGTGAACGTAAATGTGGTTTCATTGGAATTCTTATTGTTTTTTCAATATATTTTTTTAAAATGTCTTCTGGTAATCCTTTTGTTTCTTTTCCAAAAACTATAAATACCTCTTCTAAATCTTGGTATAAATTATCTGAATAGACATTTTTTCCTTTTGTTGTAACAAAAAACATAGGATTTTCGTCTGGTTTATATTTCTCTAAAAATTTCTCAAAAGAATTGTGTTCTTCTATTTCTAGCTTATCCCAATAATCAAGTCCTGCTCTTTTTACATATTTATCTTCTAAACTAAATCCTAATGGTCTTACTAAATGAAGTTTTGCACCTATTGCAGCACACGTTCTTGCAATATTTCCTGTATTGCCGTGGTATTTCTGGTTCTACTAATACAACATGTAATTTCATAATTTTCTCCATACTCTTTATATATTTTAATTTATATTTCTAATTTTATATTACTATATCTTATATATTATTATCCAGTGATTATTTCATCAAATCGTTTATTAATTTCTTTCCAGTTAACAATATTTTTAAATGCATTAATATATTCTGTTCTGTTTGCTTTATATTGTAAAAAATATGAATGTTCCCACATATCTAATACAAGTATTGGTTTACATCCCCATAGGGTTAAATTTTGATGTTTTTCACATTGTAATATTACAAGTTTTTTAAAGTTTGGAACCCAAGCAAGTATACACCAACCGTGAAGCTTCTACTGCTTTTGATGCTTCTATAAATTGATTTTGAAATTTGTCAAAACTTCCAAAGTCTTTTGTTATTTGTTCTGTTAGTTTATTACTTGGCATTGTAGGTATAGGAATTCCCATATTTTTAAAAAATAGTTCATGTAAAATTGCTCCTGAACCATAAAAACTTAAATCTCTTTCTAAACATTTAATTCCTTCAAAATTATTTTCTAATCTTAACTTTGCTAATTTTTCTTCTGTTTTATTGGTATTGTCTACATAGCCTTTATATAATATATTATAGTGGATATCTAATGTTTCTTTACTATAATATGGTTCTAAGGCATTTAAATTATATGGTAGTGATATCATTTTCACCATAAAAAACCTCCTATCTATTTTTAGTATATGCTTTTTTTATTTGTTTATTAAAATATTAGGAAATTTATATTTTTAACTTTTGTTATAGCTTATATTCTCTTACCTCACAATTATAAATACCATATCTCCTTAGTACTTCCATTTCTTTTGGAATTCCTTCTAACAATACTGTTATTACACTATGAGTAACTAATAAAATGGTTTTTCAACTATATTTTTCTTTAATTTTATTAAAAAAACCTCTTATTTATGTTATTTTATCATATATAAGAGGCTTTGAAAACTATTTTATATTATTTTTTATGCTATTTTCAGCATATGAATTGTCTACGATTATTTGATATGGTGCTTTTTTATTTAATTCTCCTGCTTCTTCCATAACAGTTTGTAGTCTTTCAAATGAATCACTTGTTAAAATTGGATTTTCATTCCATGCATCAATGTCTATATAGCTTTGTAATACATTTGCTAATAATTCTACATCTGTGTCTGGAAAAAATCCTTTAATCACTTCTGCAATTTCATGGCTTGAATGTTCTTTTACCCATACTTGACCTTTATAAATAGCATTTGTAAATTTTTGTATGGTTTCTGAATTTTCTTCCATATAGCTTTTTTTTGCAAAATATGCTGTATATGGAATTTCTCCTGCTGCCTCTCCTACTGATGCTACAACATATCCTTTTTTTGCATTTTGTGTCATGGTTGCTGTTGGCTCAAATAATGTAACATAATCTGCATTTCCTCCAGTAAAAGCTCCTGCCATAAGGTCAAATTTAATACTATCATCTAATACTAAATCTGTTTTTGGATTTATTCCATTTTTTCTTAACACATATTCTAATGTCATATAAGGAACTCCACCTTTTCTTCCTGGAATTACTGTTTTTCCTTTTAAATCAGTCCATTTAAAATCATTAGTAGAATTTTTGCTAACTAAAAATGAACCATCTTTTTTTGTCATTTGTGCAAACACTTTACAATAATCTTCTTTTCCTTCGTTATAAACATAAATTGATGCCTCAGGTCCTGCAAAACCAATATCACTTTGTCCTGATACTACTGCTGTCATAACTTTATCAGCTCCTTGACCTGTAGTTAGTTCAATTTTTAATCCTTCTTCTTCAAAGTATCCATTAGCAATTGCAACATATTGTGGTGCATAAAAAACAGAACGTGTTACTTCATTTACACGAATAGTTTTTAATGTATTATCTACTTTTTTTGTTTGTAATGTAACAGTAGTAATAGCAATTGCAATAATTATTACACAAATTATTGCAGTAATTATAATTTTTTTCATGATTTCCTCCTTGTTGATAATTATTTTTAGTTCACTTTATCTTGGTTATGGTTAAATATTTTATTTCCTTTTTAGAATTAGAAAATAAATTTACAACCTATATGTGAATCTAATTTAGTATTTTATTAATAGTAATTTACTTTGTTTCTTTTGTAACAATTTTTTCTAATAATACAACACCTTCGTACATAATAGCTGCAACAATACTTAATATAATAACGCTTGTCATAACTAAATCTAACTGAAATACTTGCCCTCCATAGACAATTAAATATCCTAATCCTGCTTTAGATACTAAAAATTCTCCTGAAATTACACCTACTAATGAAAGTCCAATATTTACTTTTAAAGAATTTAAAAAAGTAGAAATATTTGCAGGAATAACAATTTTAGTTAAAATTTGAAATTTATTTGCATGGAATGTTTTTGCCATTTTTGTAAGTTCTGAATCTGTATTTAAAAATCCATTTAAGATTTCAAGTACAGTTACAATTAGTGAAATTGCAAGTGCCATTGTAATTATTGCTCCGCATTCCTGCTCCTACCCATATAATAATTACAGGTCCTAATGCAATTTTGGGCAAACTGTTTAATACTACTAAGAATGGATCTGCTACTTTAGATAAAAAGTTTGACCACCATAATATAATAGCAAACAATACCCCAAGTATTGCTCCTAATCCAAAACCAATAACAGTTTCAAAACAAGTTACTCCTAAATGTGTTAATAAATCATTTTGTGATAAATTAAAGAATGTTTCTACAATACGACTTGGTTTACTTGCAATAAAACTATCTATTATACCTACATTTGCAAGTATTTCCCACATAGCTATAAATCCTATTACTATTAAAATTTGTACTGAAAATATTGCTATTTTGTTTATTCTTTGTTTTCTTAAGTATATTCTCCTATCTTTCGATATGGCTTTTTTATCCATGTACATCAAGCTCCTTCCATAACAGGTCAAAATATTCACTAAATTTTGGACTTTTCCTGCAATTTAATGGATCCCTTTTGTCTATTTCAAATTTGATGCTTTCTATTCTTTTTACAGTAGTTGGTCTATGGCTTAGTACTATTACTTTATCACTCATACTAATCGATTCTGATATGTCATGTGTTACCATTAACATCGTCATATTTTCATTTTTTAAAATATTGTATACATCTTTAGTCACCATAAGTCTTGTTTGATAATCTAGTGCAGAAAATGCTTCATCAAGTAGTAATATTTTTGGCTTTATTGCTAAAGTCCTAATTAAAGCAACTCTTTGTCTCATTCCTCCAGATAGCTGAGAAGGTAGTTTATCTTTAAATTCATATAAATGATATTTCTTTAGTAACATATTTACATAGGCTTTTGCTTCCTCATCTTTTTTTCCGTCTTATTTCTAATCCAAATAGGACATTATCATAAATATTTCTCCATTCTAATAAGCTATCTTTTTGTAACATATATCCTATTTCTTTAGATACACCAGTTATTTTCTGCCCTTCTACCCAAATATCACCAGAATTTTTTTCTTCTAAGCCTGCTATTATCGATAAAAGTGTAGATTTTCCACATCCACTCGGTCCAATTATACTAACAAATTCGCCTAATTTTACAGAAAAACTAACATCTCTAATTGCTTCTATTTCTCCATTTTTCGCCTGATATTTTTTTGTTACTTTTTCTAATTTTAATATATCTTGCATTTTTTCCTCCTTTTAAACCTATCTAAAATATTATATTCATATGTTTTAAAAAAGGTTATATAGATTTTATTTATATATTAGTAGCATTTATTTTTATTTTGTATTATAATATTGAATATAAAAAAGAAAGGAGATGACAAAAATGGATGATGAAAAACAAGGCTCTTTAATTCGGTAGAACCTTTTTTTGGATGTTTTTAGGATTACTAGGAACTGCTATTGTTGCTTGGTATACCTACTCATCTGGTCTATTTATTTCCATTATTTTAGGTGGTTACTGGGAAATATTATTAATTGGTGAACTTTTAGTAGTTCTTTTGTTCTCATTTCTGTTTAAAAAACTACCTCCAATGGTTGTAGGAATTTTATTTTTTGTTTATGCTATGTTAAATGGTGTTACACTTTCTACAATATTTGTTTTATTTGACCTTAGTTCTATTGTATGGTTATTTGTAGTAAGTGCTCTTCTATTTGGCGGTATGGCTTTTTATGGCTATAAAACTAGTAAAGATTTAAGTAATTGGAAAACTTTATTATTTGGTATTTTAATTGCTGGAATTATTGTAAGTTTAATTAATTTATTTATTGGTAATTCTGTGCTAGATATCATTATTGATTGGGTTATCTTATTCGTATTTTTTGGTATTACTGCATATGACATGAATAAAATTAAAGCATTACAAGAAGATGAAACTTTAGACCAAAGTAAATTACATATTTATGGTGCTATGGAATTATATTTAGATTTTATTAATATTTTCATAAGAATTTTATCTTTATTTGGAAAAAGAAGAAATTAACTTTATAAATGAACCTTAACCTTTTATATAAAAATTTTTAAAGGTTATTATAAAAGTATAAAAACTCAAATTCTATTATAAGAATTTGAGTTTTTATATATATTTTTTATCTTCCGCCCATTCCGTCCGGCCTCCTCCGCCAAAACCTCCGCCAGAAGAAAATCCTCCACCAAAGCCCCCACCTGATGAATAATTTGTGGTAATATTTGTATATGAACTAGATGTTGCTACATTTAAACTAGATAGAAAAGAATTATTAAAATTGTTTGAATACATTAAATACATATAAGTATATCCATGAGAATTCATATATTCTACATCTAAAATTTCTGGATAAACTATTTTTAATTGTTTCAATACTCTTTGACTAATTCCAAATACTGTTGCATAAACTAAATATTTTTCCCAAAGTACTAATTCTGGAACTTCTTTTTCTTTTAAAAGTGAAAACTCTGACATATATTTTTTTAAGGCTATCCATTTTGCTCTTTCATCTACTCCGTTTTTTAGTTAATTGATTATAACGTCCACTAAGTTTAAAACTATAAATACTTGCAACTATAGCAGGTATAACTAAAATTTGCATAAATACAATACTAAATATTCCTAAAAATAAATATCCTACGCCTTTTAATATCCATTTTTGATATGTTTCTATTTGTTTTTTATCATAATTTCCTTTTTCTTGTTGTAAGTTCTTTGCTTGTTCTTCAATTTTATTTATCTTTCCTAATACAATACTTGGATGATTTCTTGCATAATTCTCAAATTCCTTCATGGTAAAAGAATTTGTTTGCTTATTTGCTATTTGTTGAAATAAAGAAAAAATTGTTTTTTCGTCTTCTGGAAGATTAATATCTTCTGTTTGTTTTAATATAACTTTAATTTGATCTTTTTTCCCTTCAACTGTTTCAAAAGTTAAATATCCTTTTAAGCATAAATCTAACATAGTAGCAGATAATATTTTACTCATATGTGAAGATAAACTTGTATTTTTAAAATAATACAAAAATCCTGCTCCGTGCTGGTGTTTCTGACTCATCTGGTATATCTCTAAAATATTGGATTTCCATTTGTGGTTTCAAAATAGGATGTTGTTTTATTTCCTTATGATAGCGTATAACTTTTTTTATAATGATAATTGAAAGTATTATTCCTATTCCATTTAATATTAAAAATCCAATAATTAAAGCATTTTTTATATTTTCTTTTGTTTTAAGAATTTTTTCTCTTTTTAAATTTGCCTCATCTGCCCATTTTTGTTCTTGTGATAGTATAGTTTGTAATTTACTTTGATTAATTAGTTTTTGATTATTTGAAAATATATTGTTTGGTGTTACTATTCTTGTTTCTAACATAGTATTTTGTCTTAAATTTTCTATTTCGAATTGTATTGTATCATTAGATACAATATTAATGTTCCCATTTAATGGTCCATGTGCCCATACTTTTAAATCCTCATTTTTTGAAACAGCTTTTGGAAGTTTAATTGTTCCTATTATTTGATTTGCAGGAATCTCTGATTCAATAGAAATAAATTGCCAGTAAAATTCTGAACAATCTAAATAATTAGAAACAGCATCTACTATTTTATAACTAATTTCATAGTTTTTTGTAATATCTTGGGCATGAGCTCCCCAAGCAATTTCAAACTTTCCTTTACTATTTTTAAGTGCATAATAATAGTTTTTATCTACATGATATTTTTCTTGATTAATTTTTTTAAAATTTGTTACTGTCCCATTTTTATTTATTTCTTTTACTGTTACATTTGTAATTTCACTGTATTTTTTACTATCAATTTCAAAGGTCTTAAATAAAGTATTAGTATCATCAATCCATATATTCCAGTTTTCTATTACATCTGCTGAACCATCTTCATTTAGAGTTACATCATATTCTAATTTATTAAGTTTTAATCCATTTGCACTTGATATATTTGATATAATAATTATGCTAAAAAATGAAATAAATATTACTAATTGCCTAATTATTTTTTTCATGTTATTTCCCCCTTTTAATATTTATATTTTATTTCATTTTAATTGTATTTGCAATTGTTTTTTATAGTTTTATTTATACTTTAATTTTTCAACATTTATGTAATTTCTTTAGAAAATAGGCTATTTAGTCGACTCTACATTTTTAAATAAATTTAAAAGAGGATAAT